>JBGUXS010000039.1:0-1664 GCA_045118155.1 Alphaproteobacteria bacterium
CCCCCCCCCCCCCCCCCCCCCCCCCCCCCCCCCCCCCCCCACAAAACTTTGCCCCGTTGTTAATATTCGTAACCAAAAGAACAATTATGATAGGTGTCAATCCGTTTTATCCAAATCAAAAACAAAAACTTTTTGACCAACCATCCTCTATTGGGGTCAACCACATATTCTCGCCTTCTGAAATACTTTGCTGAATTCCAATGTTGAATAATACCAAGTAACCACCGCCCTATTCAAACAGAACGCGTATTTGTATCGGGATCAATTAACAACATAGACTATCTATTATTAAACCTTTTTTTATGTAGGCGCAAGTAGATGGATTGGGGAACAAAATATTTGATAATCGGCACCACACAATAAAAATATGCATAAAAAGGAAGGTGTAGGGTTCGACAAGCCAACCAAGTGGCATAGGCACTATTTCTTCTTCCAATCCAATTTCTACGTACTGCAGCATTTCTATCATCCCTCATCGCATACAAACATTCATCTAGATTATACCCACGATAACCTACTGCGAACATTTTCATCCACAAATGATAATCTTCTACTCTTAGCAGTTTTTTTGACTCTGTGTATCCCCCAACTTTCAAATAAGCCTCTCGCCTCACCATGCATGGAGCATGACAAAATGGAGTTCCTTTGATAAAGGCTTTTTTTGTCGGCTCCTTTCCTCCCTTGCCTCTGCCGAACTCGCCATTCTCATCAAAGTAAATCATTGGACAACTGACAATGGCATATTCAGGATGCTCGTCTAAAAACTTCACTTCTTTCTCAAACCGTGTAGGCAAAGAAACGTCATCCCCATCCATACGGGCACAATACTCAGTGTCGGCATACTCAAGACAGTGGTTTAAGGTACGATTTAAACCCATATTCTTCTCGTTACGGACTAAGACGATATTGTCATGCGTGTCCGCATACGATTTAGCTATAGCATAGGTCTCATCAACGGAACCATCGTCACAAAGAATGATCTTAAAATCCTGAAAAGTTTGGGCATAAAGTGAATCCAACGCCTCAGCAAGCGTAGAAGCGCAATTGTAGATGCCCATAAGAACTGATACTCTTGACATATATTAATAATAGATAAATCGCATAAACAATGTAAACGCCAAATGGCCAAAGGCTACCCACATAAAGGTTTTGTATTGGTTGCTTCCCCATTCTTCTTTTAAGAAAGGATAGACCAGCACTATCGGCAACATGAACCATGACAAATAGGAAATTCTATTGGTAAATTCCGCATACATACATAGCATCCAGATAGCATTGATAAAAGTGTAAAAATTTAGCAAAAAATAATACTGTCTTGAAACGATTTTCTTTTTGAAAACCGCAATCCAACCGATGATAATGGGAACAGCAGAATAAAGGATGAAATCCAACCTGAAACCTCCAAAAATGTCGTGCCTAACAGTGTCTTCTTCCCCCAACAAATATGCTGCACCTTTTTCGTCCGCATACCCAGCAAAAAAGTATTGAAAGTATTTCACGCGGAATAAAGCCATAAAGAAACAGAATCCCCAAAACACAAAATACCATCTGGGGTTTTTTACAAAAAGACATACAATAAAAACGGTGATTGGCAATACCATAGAATGGTGAAAACCCCAAGAAAGAAAAAGGAAAACAAGGGTCCATAGCCATTTTCTCTTTTC
>JBGUXS010000040.1:0-19168 GCA_045118155.1 Alphaproteobacteria bacterium
CCACATTCGCAGGTCGTCATATTTAGCGTTGGCTTGCTGGGATCTAGACAAGGATGTTTGTTTTTATCACAAGCACAATAACAATTACCAGTAAGGGAAACAAGATCCGGGGTCCCCCCTGTACAATCTTCGTTATCTAAAGAACACTTACACTGACATACATTTTCCGCCACCCATTCATAATTTGTTTGCCCTTCACATGCTAATTGTGAGTCAGTATAAACATTCCCATTACAACACAATTCTGGTTGTGTAACGGGACTTCCTGTCCCCGAACCCGTATACCCACAACATAATCCCGAGCTGACAACTTCATAATTACTGCCACAGCATGCTTGGGTACTTGTATGATAAGGCGTTGTTTCATGACAACATTCATTATATGTTGTTCCATCTAAAATCGTTCCATTGCAACACATATTCTTTGGGACCACCTGGGCATTCGCCCCCGTGCCACAACAGGATTGGGTCGTCGTATTATACACTTCTGTTTCACGACAACAGTCTTGACCTGGTTGCAACACCTTAGTTCCACAACATTGATTTGCCGGCACAGAAACAGCATTAGAATCAGTGCCACAACACACATACCCTTCACCCCCTAAGACGGTTTCACATTCATGGGTATCCCCTTCGGCCACACATTCTTCACAAGCCCCTGTACATGTAAAGCCCTTACATTCATTATTTTCACACTTATCGCACAAGTTAGGACAATCCGAATCCACAACACACCCTACACACCGACATCTTTCAACATCAAAACTCAAACCTTTACTGGCACAACTTGCCGCCGTTTCTGTACATACACATCGGCATCCCGAATCATCGTCCACAAGTGTCGGGGTCGCATGACCATTTCCATCAGTTACCCCAGCACAACTAGCGATTTCACACCCACAAGCACATGTTTGATCTTCTGCATTATCTTCCCCATACCATCTGTAATTTTCTAGTGGGCAACTACGTTGAACAGCTGTATAAAGTCTTCCACCGCAACATTCTTCTTGTGCACTGGGGAACAAGCCCCCTTCCCCTCCACAACATTGTGTCAGATTATTCACAAGATGAGGTGTTGTTTTTACCCCATTCATATCATGATCATAACAACAATAACTATCCCCTTGTGTGTACCCGACATTACTACAACAAACATTTCCTTGTTGAACGGTTCCCCCACAACAGACGGAATCTGCCGTTATAATGGCCCCTGTCCCAGGCCCTGTGTACCCACAACAAAGTCCCAATGTTGTGGAACCATTGTCGGCTACATAAGTTGCATCTGTTCCCCCACAACATACTTTTCCATTTTCAAGCACTTTTCCAGCGCAACATTGCGACGCATTACTTACCGGCGTTCCCGACTTAAATTGTGTATATCCACAGCACAAGTTCTCATCCACGGCATACGCATCATTTCCTTTACCGCAACAAACTTTTCCTTCTTCCAGGATAACACCATTACAACATAATTCACTTGGAACAACCTCATTAGAACAACAAACTTCATTTTCCTTCAAAACCGTTCCATTACAGCATAAACCATCATCAACAACCGTTGCCTCTTCCCCCGTTCCACAACATTCTTGTCCTATCCCAACGGCCGTTTGACAAGTATGATTATTTGTATTACAGGTTTCACAATCCCCACAGTTTTCATCACTTAAACATTGGACACATTGACAATGATCTGTATCCAAGTATTTTCCTTGTACACGGCAAGAACCTTCCGTCAGCGTACATTCACATTCACATGTCTTTGTGTTCAAAGTTGGACGACTGGCGGGGCAACTATGCCGGCTATTTTCACAAGAACAATAGCATCCCGTACTATCTACAACAAAATCTGGTTTACTTCCCGAACAACTGTCATCTGTTAAGGTACAAGCACATTGGCAATGCGGCTCCCCTGTCCAAGCGTACCCCGTTTTGGAACAATTTTGGGCCGTCAATGCATAAATACTTCCCCCACAACAGAATTGATTTTCCCCAATGACTGATCCCGAATTACTTGTCCCATTATGCCCACAACATTGTCCTGCCGTAGTGGCGTGTCCATCACAACAAATTTGCGATCCAGTCAAAATACTCTTACATTCCCCGGCCTGACACGTTTCACATGGGCCACACAAATGGGCACATCCTTGACATTGACAAGCCGCCCTGTTCCACACATTTTCCCCTGAACAAGCAATTTCTATATTATGGAGTCTTTCTGGGGTACCACAACATTGTAAGCTTTCATTATTCAAATCATATAACGTCTGCCCTTCATCGTTTGGTCCACAACATCCCTTGGTTGCTTTAGAATAAATATGGGGACCATTTGCTTCCACACAGCACCCTTTTGTATTATCCGTCAAACGGTATGGTTCTGTGCCACAACAGCCCCAAGTTCCCGCATCATACACCTGCATATGACAACAAATCTGGGTTGTTGGATTATATAAGGTTCCCCCTAAAGCACTTCCACAACATTCTTGGTTTCCAATACCACTTGTATCATAACAAACCCCATTACAACACCCACGTCCTGGGCCACAATGGGAATCGGCCGTACATTCAACACACTGATAAACATTGTCCGCCACCACACATCTTGGCCTATTAACATTTTCTTCAATGCCGCAACAATGCGCCCCACATTCAATACCACCTTTTTCTGGACAAGTGGGTTCACCTGTACAATCTTCCCCTTCACAAGGTTGGGCAAACCCCTTTCCTTCTGCTGAAAAGTAATATAAAAGGGGTTCAACATGAACCACTTGATCTAAGGCCGGTTCATTAGGATCAATTGAACAAATATCATAATCAGAATCTCCTTTTGTAATTGTTTTCCCGGTCACCAAGTTTTCCACATCCAAAATGTAATACTGATGAGATAAATCCAACATCTTAATACACACGTTTCTTGGAACATTTTGGACTTCCACGGTAAAAACATGCGGGGATCTTTTTTGAATTTCTGGACGGGGGGCTTCAAAAACAACCCCAGCATCCCATTCGTTACGATTTCCAGGCAACAAAGGATACCCATCTTGAGAAAGCATTGGAAATTCACTAAACGTAAAATCGGTATGTTTCATCAAATGCGCGGTCGTCATTACGGCCCGTTGTCGGACTTGATAAACGGTCCGACTAGCTTTCCACATCAATATTCCGTATTTAAATCCAACGATCCCCCCAATTGTTAAAATCCCAATCAGGACAATAACTGCAAGGACCTCTAGCATACTCCGGCCACGTTGAAAAAACCGATGCATATTTTACTCCCTGGGGGCGATTTTAATGAAAATCAATTGCTTGTCAACTAAAATTTTAGGTTAAAAAGACACACGAAAATAAAACAGCTAAAACGTGCATTAAACTGCCAATTAAAACGAAAAAATGCCAAATAGCATGGGTATAACGTCGGGACTTCCATATATAAAAAAGAATCCCTAGCGTATAAAAAGCCCCCCCTAAGCTTAAAAACACCAAACCGGTTGTGGTAATATGGGCATAAACTTCCTTAAGGGCAACCATAACCAACCATCCCATCCCTAAATAGAGTAAAATAGACCATTTCTTTGTTCCATTTACAGGCAAGGCCAATTTCAAATAAGTCCCTAACAAAGCTAAGGCCCAAACACATCCAAACAAACTCCACCCCCAAGCCCCTCGCAACAGCACCAACAAAAAGGGCGTATAACTGCCGGCAATAAAGTAATAAATAGAAATATGATCAAACTTTTTTAAATATTTTTTGGCCCGTTCTGATGGCACGGCATGATAAAGGGTGGATGCCCCATACATTAACATCATCGTCGCCCCAAAAATGGCACAAGATACAACTGACCACGCATTCCCATAAACCGAAGCCAAGGTTACCAGCAATGTTAATGAAGCTACTGCCAACAATTCCCCAAGGCCATGGGCGATACTATTTAAAATTTCTTCTCTAACTGTGTAAGCCGGCATTTTTATTCCTCCGTTCTTTCAAAATAAGAATAAAAACATCCCTGTCAATAAAAACTTGAAATTTCATCCTTTTATTTGTATGATAGAATTATAAATTGTCTTAGGAGAAGATATCATGAATTTACAAAACATCGTTGCCGATGCCGTTAAAAGCGTGTTTCAAGGATTAAAACTGGATATTGTCCCTTTGGTGCATCCATCTGACAGACCTGATATAGGGGATTTTCAATGCGACAATGCCCTATCGCTTGCCAAAACCCTTCATCAAGCCCCTAGGGATATTGCGGGACGAATTGCGGGGGCTCTTCAAGAAAATCCTCTGTTCCAAAAAGTATCGGTGGATGGACCCGGATTTATTAATATGACCTTAGATAACCAATTTTTGACCGATAAAGCTTTTGAAATTATCGGGTCTGAAAAATCTGGTTTTGAAGGGCATACTCCGTTAAAAATCGTGTTAGATTATTGTGGCCCTAATTTAGGGAAAGTCCTGCACGTTGGTCATCTGCGCCCCGCCGTTATTGGGGAAGCTATCAAGCGCCTGATGACCTTTGCAGGGGACGAAGTCATTGGGGATACACACCTTGGCGATTGGGGGCGTCCCATGGGGTTAATTATTACGGAAATTCAAGCCCGTTATCCAGATCTACCTTGTTTTGCCCCTGATTGGGACGGGGGGGATTTTGATCTGCCTATTACCCAAAAAGATCTAGAAAACATGTATCCAGTGGCTAGCCAAAAATCCAAAGAAGATGACACCTATCTTGCCAAAGCCAAAACCAACACTCGTCTTCTTCAAGAAGGATCTAAAATGCACAGGGCGCTTTGGAAAAAATTTACCCTTATTTCTATTGACAGCGTCAAAAAAATCTATGACCGTCTTGGGATTCAACCGACGGTTTGGTATGGGGAATCCCGGGTACATAATCGGTGTCTTGACTTAATAGAACGATTAAAAAGTACGGGGTTATTAGTCCAAGATGATGGGGCTTGGATTATTCCCCTTGGCACCTCTGTCACGGGGAAAGAACTGCCCCCCTTCATGGCGGTCAATTCCGAACAAGCCGTTATGTATGCCATGACGGATTTGGCCACCATTGATGAACGGCTAGAAGAATTCAAACCCGATAAGATTTTGTATTGTGCGGATTTACGCCAAGCCCTTCATTTTGAACAAGTTTTTCTAACGGCCCAAAAAACAGGAATTGCCCCTGATACGGGGTTAGAATTCTTGGGATTTGGAACCATTAATGGGAAAGATAATAAACCTTACAAGACTCGGGATGGAGGGGTCATGCCCTTAGAAAATTTGATTGATTTAGGGGTCAATAAAATTTTTGAACGCATTCAAGAAGGACTCATTGGCCGAGATTTATCTGGGGATGAGCAAAAACAAGTTTCTGAAATGGTAGGGTTATCGGCCATTAAGTTCGCCGATTTAATGAACGACCGAAAGAAAAACTATATTTTTGATGAAGAGGCCCTCACCAGCACCGAAGGACGAACTGGCCCTTATATCCTCTATGCGTTAGTACGTTTAAGGGCAATCTTAGAAAAAATGGGGATATCGGCTAATCTAACCCCAAATGATGTTCCAGGGACCAGTACCGAAATAGAACGGCAAATCTTATTGACCTTGTACGGTTTTCCAGGGGCCCTTCAAAATGCTTATGATGCCAGGGCACCCCACGTCTTATGTGATTATTTGTTTAAGTTAGCCCAACAAGCCAACACTTTCTACCATGATTGTCCGATTAAAGAGGCGGAAAAGCTTGTTCAAGCTCAACGTGTGGCCCTAATTAAGTACATTTTATATGTGGCGGGGCATATAACCCATATTTTAGGGCTTCAAGTACCGGAGCATATGTAAATGGCGGATAAAACCCTTAAAACGCACTTAACCAAAGCCAAGGGGAGATCAGCTTCTAGTGTCCGCTGGTTGCAAAGGCAACTCAATGACCCTTATGTGCAAAAGGCGCAAGAAATGGGATTGCGTGGGCGGGCGTATTTCAAACTGGAACAAATGAATCAAAAGTTTGGGTTTCTAACCCCTGGAAAATATGTGGTAGATTTGGGCTGTGCCCCTGGGGGGTGGTTGCAATTAGAAGTCAAAAAAACAAAATCCACCCCAACGCATCCCCATGTTATTGGGCTAGATATTCTCCCGACGCAACCCATTCCAGGGGCTATCACAATTCAAATGGATTTTACTGCCCCCGAAGCCCCAGATACCTTAATTCAAACCATGAATGGTCACAAAGCAGATGTGGTTTTATCCGACATGGCGCCCAACACAACGGGAATAAAATCGCTGGATCACTTAAAAATCATGGGGTTATTGGAAATCGCCCTTGATTTTGCCGAAAGTGTCTTGGCCCCTGGGGGTACTTTTTTAGCCAAGGTCTTTCAAGGGGGGACCGAGGCAGAATTACTTGCCCGTCTAAAACAAAATTTTAAGTCCGTTCAACATGTTAAACCCGATGCTTCCCGTAAAGAATCATCTGAATTTTACGTCATTGCCAAAGGATTCAAATGCACGAAATAGAAATTAAAAAGGCCGCCGCCGATCTCTTGGAAAAAATTTTTAAAACCAATCGTCCTGCCAATGAACTGATTAACACTTATTTGCGGATGCATCGGTATGTTGGGTCAAACGATCGCAAGACCCTTTATCATTATTTATGGACGGCGATTCGGCATCATGCACGCCTTGATTTCTTATACTCTGAGGCGTCTTGGGCGGAAAAATTGGATCATTTAACCGATATTCCTGAGGTTATAACAGGGGCCCCCGATTGGGTGAATTGGGAAGTGCCCAAGTGGCTGATTTCTCATATTCCTGAGGCCAACAAAGAACTCCCTGCCCTGTTAGAGGCTGCCCCTGTGATTTTGCGGGCTACCACAAATCGCACCACAGTTCAACAGGCCCTAGCTGACGAAGGGATTCCGACAACCCCCACCCACTTATCCCCTTTTGGATTAAAGGTGGACGGGCGATATAATGTGACGGCCTCTAAAACCTATAAAGCAGGGCTTGTGGAGGTCCAAGACGAAGGGGCGCAACTGATTGCCCTAGAAGTTGGGGTCAAACCCAAGGCCTCTGTGTTTGATTTTTGTGCCGGGGCTGGGGGCAAGTCCTTGATTTTTGCACAACTGATGAACAACTTAGGGGAAATTGCCTCGTATGACGTTTCGGTACGCAGTCTCAAAGAACTTGAAAAGCGGGCTTATCGGGCACATATCAGTATCATTCGCACTCACTATAAATTATTTCCAACCTATAAAAAGTTTGATTATGTCGTGGTAGATGCCCCCTGTTCAGGCACAGGAACTTGGCGTCGGTGTCCAGATGCTAGATGGAATCTCACCGAAAAACAACTGACCAATATTACACACCGTCAAGCTGAAATTTTAGACACGGCTTCGGCCTATGTCAAAGATGGACATTTTTTGGCGTATATGACCTGTTCTTTGACCCAAGATGAAAACGAAGATCAAGTGCAAGCTTTTTTAGAAAAACACCCTGATTTTCATTTACTCAAAGAAAAGCGTTTTTCCCCCTATCGCACAGGAACAGACGGATTCTTTGTGGCCCTGATGCAACGTTAGCGGTATTTCACGCATTCGGTCTTTCCCACAAAGGGCAATTGCACATCCACAAGACGGGGGGCATAATAAAAGATATCTTCACATTCTTTCCGATTAAAACGAAGCCGATAAGGTCTTATTTCTACATACTGCCCTTTTTCCCTTTTAGCCGTCTGATCAGGATGTAATTGGCAATAATCTTCACACCCAGACGCTTGATAAATCGGGATTAAGACAAGTTCAAACCCTTGATAAGCCACAGCCCCTTGCAAAATATCTTTAATTTTACCCGATAAGAACAAATCCCCTTTTTTGACGATGCGTGTTTTTCCCATTTTATCCCGAATTTTTGCCGATACCCCTGGAACGGTACTTAAAACTTCAAAAGGATCATTTTGCTTTTGACGTAATTGTTTTAAAACAAAAGTACAATCACACGTATCAAAATCCACTTCCCCAGCATTTTGGGCATGCACACAAGAAAACAGGCGTTTTTTCATTTCAAACATCGTTTGTTCCCCTGTAATTTGCTGTCCACGCCACAATTCCAACACACCTAGATTTTCTTCGGCCATTGGGCAATCCAATAAAATAGACCGCCAAAAGGATTCAAACGCCGATTGGGTAATACTTTCTAGCTTTTTAGGATCTTTTTCTGCTTCTGCTTCAGACAAAGTCAGTACTCCCAAGATATTATTAGCCAAAGCACTTCTGTTATCGGCGGCGGCCTTTAAATAAGGGCGGGCTTTTTCTTTATCCCCCAAAGCTTTTAGGTAATAGAGCCCGATTTGTTCCGCCACAACTGGATTATCTGCCGGGGCATAAACCGGAATAATTTGTTCAAACAAACTATTAGCTTGTTTAATTTCCCCTTTGTTCAAAGCCTCAACCCCCAATTGGGCAAGGGCGGCTTTTTCCCCAAGGCGTGAGGCCTCTATACACATTTCTTTTCCCTGGGCATACCGGGCATACCGTCTGCACAGTTCATAAAGGGCCCGTTTATACCCTTGGCTCATGGCCAAAGTTCCCCAAGTTGTTAAGGCCGTCTTGCCGGCATCAAACTGACATTCGGTATAAGGGTAAGCGGTATAATCGGTTTCTGCCTGTCTGATTTTCGTCCAACACGCTTCATCCACTTGGGCGTTTGCGATACTGCTGAAAAAGAAAGCAGCCACAAGTCCCACTTTAATCACTTTGATCTGTTTCAAAAATGACACTATCCCCCTCATAGACCATATTTAAAACCCTGAATGCCGATTCTTCCAGTTGATCCAAATCAAGCTGTTTCCCCGACAACGCATCCACCTTTGTTTGCCAAATTCTTTTTTCTTCTCGGGTCTTGGCTAGGTGTTCTTCGGCAATTTTAATTTCTTTTTTTAGCTCCCGCATCCGGTACCACCCCCTTTCCCCATGCACGGTGTGATAACCAAAGTATGAAATCATCAATACCGCAATCAAGGGGAACAATCTAATTTTCACTGGGAATGACACGTTTTTTTTCCTTTCTTTTGGCTTATTATCTTCAAAAAAAATGAAAAGAAAAGAAAAAAATGACGGGGGGCTGTTGCAAAATACAATATTATGACCTATATCTCTTTTAGAAAGAAAAATGACAGTGCAATTAAGGAGGGAAAAAATGTCAAAAATCTTAGGAATCGACTTAGGGACAACCAATTCATGTATGGCGATTATGGATGGAAAAGACGGGAAGATTTTGGAAAACCGTGAAGGGGCCAGAACAACACCATCCATGGTGGCTTTTACCACAAAGAACGAACGCCTTGTTGGGCAAGCGGCAAAACGTCAAGCCGTCACCAATCCCGAAGGGACTTTGTTTGCCATTAAACGGCTCATCGGGCGGCGGTATAATGATAAAATGGTGGCAAAAGACCGCGATTTAGTCCCTTATCATATTGTGGAAGGGGAAAACGGGGATGCTTGGGTAGATGTTCACGGGAAAAAGTATGCCCCTAGCCAAATTTCGGCCTTTGTCTTGCAAAAATTAAAAGAAGATGCTGAAAGTTATTTAGGGGAACCCGTCACACAAGCCATCATTACGGTACCGGCTTATTTTGACGATTCTCAACGACAAGCCACCAAAGACGCCGGTAAAATCGCCGGGCTAGAGGTTTTACGGATTATCAATGAACCAACGGCGGCGGCTTTGGCCTATGGGTTGGATCAAAAGAAATCCGGAACAATTGCCGTTTATGACCTAGGTGGGGGAACCTTTGATGTATCCATTTTGGAAATCGGCGACGGGGTCTTTGAAGTTAAATCCACTAACGGGGATACGTTCTTGGGTGGGGAAGACTTTGATGTTCGGATTATGAACTACTTGGCCGACGAATTCAAAAAAGAAAACAATATTGATTTAAGAAGTGACCGCTTGGCTCTGCAACGGTTAAAAGAAGCCGCTGAAAAAGCAAAAATTGAATTATCGTCTGCCACCAGCACCGACATTAACCTGCCCTTTATCACGGCGGATGCCACAGGGCCTAAACATTTAAATATGAACCTGACCCGGGCTAAATTAGAAAGCTTGGTTGAAGATTTATTAGATCGGACCAAAGTCCCCATGGAAAAAGCGTTAAAAGATGCGGGCCTCAGCAAAAACCAAATTGACGAAGTGATTTTGGTAGGTGGTATGACCCGGATGCCGAAAGTTCAAGAAATCGTCAAAGATTTCTTCGGCAAAGAACCGCATAAAGGGGTTAACCCGGATGAAGTGGTGGCCTATGGGGCCGCGATTCAAGGGGGGGTCTTAAAAGGCGACGTGAAAGATGTCTTACTGTTGGATGTGACCCCCTTATCTTTAGGGATTGAAACCTTAGGTGGGGTCTTTACTCGGCTGATTGATCGGAACACCACAATTCCAACCAAGAAAAGCCAAGTATTTTCCACGGCGGAAGATGGGCAAACGGCCGTCACCATTCGGGTCTTCCAAGGGGAACGGGAAATGGCCCGGGACAACAAACTCTTAGGGCAATTTGATTTGGTTGGGATTCCCCCTGCTCCGCGTGGCATGCCCCAAATTGAAGTCAGCTTTGATATTGACGCAAACGGTATTGTGAATGTATCGGCCAAAGATAAAGCCACAAACAAAGAACAAAATATTCGGATTCAATCCACGGGGGGCTTATCAGATGCCGAAATTGAAAAGATGGTGAAAGAAGCCGAAATTCATGCCGAAGATGATAAGAAAATGCGGGAAACGATTGAGGCTAAAAACCAAGCGGAAAGTGCTATTCACGCTACCGAAAAGACCTTAAAAGATAACGGGGATAAAATCCCAGAATCAGATAAGACGGCGATTGAAGGCATGATCAGCGACTTAAAAAGCGTCTTAGACAGTTCTGATGCCAGCTTGATTAAGGATAAAACCGATGCCCTGTTGCAAGCTTCTATGAAAATCGGCGAAGCTATGTACAAACAACAAGGGGAAGCGACTGGGGCAGATACCCAAGGCGCCAGCCAACAAGAAGCCCCGAAAGAAGATGTCGTTGATGCAGATTTTGAAGAAGTGAAGAAGTAAAAAACGTGTCAGATTATTACGAGGTTTTGGGCGTTACACGGACGGCGTCGTTTGAGGAAATCAAACGCGCCTTTCGTGCTAAGGCCAAAGAATCGCACCCAGATTATCATCCTAATGATCCAAAGGCCGCCGAACGATTCAAGCTTGTCAATGAAGCGTATGAAACCCTAAAAGACCCTCAGAAAAAAGCGGCTTATGACCGTTATGGGCATGATGCCTATACCCAAGGGATGAATGGCGGGGGCTTTGGCGGTGGATTTGAAGGCTTTAACTTTGGCGGTGGGGGCTTTGAGGGCATTTTTGATGAAATTTTCAGTGGCTTTACGGGGCGTTCCCGGACCCGGGCTTCTCATGAACAACCTGGGGAAGATGAACGCTTTGACCTAACCATTACCTTGGAAGAAGCTTACACCGGCCTAAAAAAGAAGATTAAAACACGTTGTTATGCCCCCTGTTCCACGTGTCATGGCAAGGGGGGGGACGGCATAGAAACTTGTTCCACCTGTCAAGGCACAGGACGCCTGCACAATCGTCAGGGCTTTTTTGTGGTAGAAACCGAATGTCCGACCTGTCAAGGCACAGGCAAGAAAATCAAGACCCCCTGTTCGGATTGTCGGGGAACGGGTCGGGTTGTTAAAACCAAAGAATTAGAAGTGAATATTCCCAAAGGGGTTGATACAGGTGTTCGTATGCGCCTTTCTGGCGAAGGGCATGCCGGGCTTCATGGGGGGCCAGCGGGGGATTTATACGTCTTTTTAACGGTAGAACCGCACCCATTTTTTGACCGTCGTGGGAACGATTTGTATGCGATTGTTCCTGTTTCTATGACTTTGGCGGCTTTAGGTGGGGAAATTCCTTTAACCCTGATAGATGGCACCGAAGAAACGATTAAAGTGTCCCCAGGCACACAAACCGGGGAAACCATGCGTCTGAAAGGGAAAGGGATGCCGGTTTTAAAGTCGGGGCAATATGGGGATTTAATTCTATCATTCTTGGTCCAAACCCCGACCGATCTCAGCCCCGAACAAAAAAATCTGTTAAGGGCGTTTGAAGATGCCTATTTAAAAACCCATAAAACTTCTTCTTCCACCCCTATAAAAGAAGAGGATTTCTTTGATAAACTTAAAGGAATTTATAAAAAAATAACGGAATAAGTTTCCCTATTTTCCTTTCTCGTCCCCTTGGCCCCTTTCTATTTCATTTTTTTGCCAAATTTGTCATTTTTCTGAAATAGGGTTAATTTTCTAAACTATTCTTATCTAGTAAAAAATCTTCCAATCCCATAATTGTGATTCCCTGTTCATCTTGATACGGGCGAAGAACCTGATCATTCGTGATAATAATTTTTTTAAAACCATCCCTGATTCCAAGTAAGGAATGTTCTTCTTGTTGCCTTTTCTCTTCCGTTTGCAAAGACAAAGCCGATTGAATATAATATTGTTTATTTCCTAAACGAGCCACAAAGTCAACTTCTCTGGAACTTTTAAAATACTTGTTTTCTTTTTTCTCAGAGATTTCAATCACCCCGGCATCCACATTATATCCCCTAATTTTTAATTCATTATAGATAACATTTTCCAGGATATGTGTTTCTTCTGTTTGCCGGAAATTCAAACAAGCATTTCTAAGGCCCACATCCGTAAAATAGCATTTAAACGGGGTGTTGATATATCTTTTTCCTTTGATATCATATCGTTGCACTTCATTGATAAAAAAGGCATCTTGTAAATAGTCCATATATTGTTTGATGGTTGATGCCGATAAATTAATTCCCTTCATGCTTTTAAAAGTATTTTCAAGCTTTTGAGGATTCGTTAAGCATCCAATCCCAGAAGCAATAATTTTGGACAGTTCCTCAAACTCCTCAGTGTTTCTGATATTATTTCTATCAATGATATCTTTTAAGTAAGTTTCTTTAAAAAGGTTGTTTAAATATTTAATTTTATCCGCCTGTTGTCTATACGTCAAAACCAACGGCATTCCCCCAAAAAGCATATATTGTTCCCATGTCGCCTTCCAATCTTGCCCAAACAAGGGGTATATTTCTGCAAAACTAAGTGGATAAACCCGGATTTCATCCCCTCGGCCCCTAAATTCCGTCACAATATCCGTTGACAAAAACTTGGAGTTACTTCCCGTCACATAAACATCCAAATTTTTAAGGTGTAAAAATCCATTCAAGACACTCACAAAATCATCCATCATTTGGATTTCGTCCAATAAAAGATAATACATGTTTGTATCCTTTAACAGGGACTTAACATAAGCCTGGCATACATCCGGATCCCTGTATTTTGCATCTTCACGGGTATCCAAAGAAATGTGAATGACATGATCTTTATCGGTCCCATTTTTAAAAAGATGGTCTGCAAAAATTTTTGATAAAAGATATGATTTTCCGCATCGGCGAATACCACTGACGATTTTGATCATTCCGTTATGTTTGCGTTCAATCAGTTGATTTAAATAAAAATCCCGTTTAATTTCCATTGTTTTTCCCCATCTTTCGGATAAACACTTCTTCTTTGAGAAATTCTATTCTATTTTAAAAAAAGGTCAACCATCTATTTCATTTTTTTGCCAAATTTGTCATTTTTCTGAAATAGAGTTAATTTTTAGACAAAAAATATCTTTTGGCCACACATTTTTCCCCTTGACAAGGGCAGAAAGGGCTATTACAATGTGCCTTGTACGTAACCGTAAGAGGGATAAGTAATGAATTACTTAAGGACGCAGGCACTGTCTCCTGAATTATTTTCAGGAAGATACCTTACTTACTTACTTACTTACTTACTTACTTACTTACTTACTTACTAGCTAACACGGGCATGTTGAAAATTTTTCCCTTTGGGATTTTGGACTTCCACGGGGTATTTTTGCCTGCCCTTAGCATTTTACTGAAAGGATAAAAAATGAATAAAAAAAATGAAAGAATGGGAGAATGGGAGGATGATATTTTTACAAATCCTTTTGAGAATCTGGATGAAGATACTCCCCCCACACCCAAACCACGGGAACTTAAAAGTAAAGATGAAGATACCCCTCGCCCTTTAGAAGAAATTAAACAAATGACTGAAAAGACCATCTGGGGTGCCATAGATTGGAGCAATCAGAACAACGCCAAACTTGTCAAAATGTTGTTAAAACATAAAGGGGATCCTAATGCCACAGATGAAAACGGGATACCGGCAGTCGGATTGGCCGTAAAGGCTCACTCCCCCCTTGCCCTATCCTACTTAATCAAAGCCGGAGCCGACGTTAATGTAATGTATACTGAAGGAGGTAAAACAACAACCCCTTTACAAGAGGCACTGAATCCTGGTCAGTATTTGTATGGGACTAAAGACTCTCTAAAAGTGGTCAAATTATTGATTGATGCGGGGGCGGAATTTGATGAAAGGGCTACTAAACTCTACAATGAATTATGGGATCCTCCTCTTGAGCCCTGGCAGGAACAGAGTTTTAGCTGGCTTAGAGAAAGAGAACAAACTCGTAAAGCTTATACGGCAATTAGTGGTTTTATCAACAAGAAATTAAAAATAGATAAAAAAACAAAAACAGGAATAAAGATGACTCGTGCAATCGACCTTTTATCCTCTAAAAAACAGCGGTAATATTATCTGTTCTTTTTTAGACCTCACGGCCCTTTAAACAAGGGCCGTTTTCAAAGGGTAAGAGACTTTTTTAAGTTCCCTTCCCAAAAACTAATGCCTGCCCCCCCTATTAAAGAAGAAGATTTCTTTGATAAACTTAAAGGAATTTATAAAAAAATAACGGAATAACCCACTTTCTTATTTACCGTTTTTCTTTAAAATCAGCCGGCATTAATTTACCCTTGATGCGACCGGTTGGGGCGTCTTTGGTTTTCTGCCCTTTAAAGGTTGCCTTACCCGTTATCAAGTTCAAGGTCGCCTGTTCGGTATTAACGACAGAACCTCCGTGGATCAGCTGAACATTTTTTTCCATTTTCACTAGGCCTGTTTCGGGGATATAGACCCCTTGATCCCCCTTGATTTTTTGATTTCCCGAAAAAGCCATCACATGGCCGGTCACATCCACTTTAACCACTTCAAACTTATTCGTTTGAGCGTTTTTACGGAACCAAACCACCATCACATCCGCAATCAATGTCTTATCCCCTTGTATGGATTTGACATTTTTGTTGAACGTAACAGTACGATTTTTCTGGTCCACCAACGCCCCTTCTTCTGAGGTAATAAACACTGGCACCTTTTCGGTATGAATTGTTGTTTTCACATTCTTTTTAAAATCAATCTGTTTCCCTTTATCGTAAATGATAAAGCCATCGGCTTTTAAAGTCCCTGAAGGCCCTGAAATCACCACGGGGTAACTGCTAGCGGCGGTGCCCGTACGATACTTACACATCACATTTTTGACATCTGCTTTCCACCCATCTTCGGTCACCAAAGTCATGGGCTGATCAAAGATCACTTCTTCCTGCTTACGATCTGCCAAAGCTGATACTGTTTCCCCTTTTAAAACATTGCCCCCATTCATAACGTAAGTTAATTTCGGCCCCGTCAGTTTATAGATTTGCTTTTCGGTATTAACTTCGTGCACCGTATCTGTGGTTACTTTCAGGGGTTGTTCTTTATCATCCATCCACAAAAAGCGGATATTTTCCATGGTCACTTCTGTTCCCAATAATTCTTTGGGCCGCATAGACAATATCACTGATTCTTTTTGTTCCCTAAACGCTGGCATAACCAAAATCACCGCCCCCACCAAAAAAGCAAATACCGGCAAAATCCGTTTAATCGTTTGCACTCGGCGAGAATGACGCTTTAACCGTCCGCGGCTGAAAAAGAACATCTAGATGACCCCTGCCGTTAAACAATGGTGAATACTTAAACACCCAATGGGCTTTTTACCTTCATCCAACACAAAAATCTTCGTGATTTTAGATTCATTCATCAGGTGCACGGCTTTCACTGCCAACACGTCTTTGTGAATCGTTTTGGGGTTCAAGCTCATGACATCTTCCACCTTTTTATCCAAAAGAGTCGGTTCCATGTGGCGTCGCAAGTCCCCATCTGAAATAACCCCGACCAAGAAACCATTTCCATCCACAATTCCCAAGACCCCTAAACTCTTTTTCGTCATTTCTATTAGGGCTTCGGACATCGGGGTTCCTAAAGGGACCAAGGGCACATCATCCCCTTTGGCCATAACTTCTTCTACCCTAGCCAGTAACGCCCCTAGTTTTCCCCCAGGATGCCGATCATGATACGCTTCTTCGGAAAATCCTTTAAGGCGCATCAGTACCACCGCCAACGCATCCCCCAAGGCCAACGTTAACAATGCCGAGGTTGTTGGGGCCCGCCCAAAAGGACACGCTTCGGGGGCTTCGGCAACCGACGGTAACGCCAACACGATATCGGCCGCCCGCCCTAACATGCTATCGGCATTACGGGTCATAGCAATCATCGGGATATTAAACCGCTGAGCATACCGAACAATATCTTGTAATTCCTTCACTTCCCCAGAATTAGAAATCGCCACCAGCACATCCTGCGGTGTCAACATCCCTAAATCCCCATGGCTAGCTTCACTAGGATGTACAAAAAAAGCCGGTGTTCCCGTTGATGCGAACGTCGCCGCCATTTTCCGTCCGATATGCCCACTTTTCCCCATACCGGTCACAATCACGCGCCCTTTGGTTGACATCAATAAATTCACGGCCTTGATGAAGTTGTCATTCAATTCCCCTTTTAAGGCCGTCATTCCTTTTTCTTCGGTTTCAATAACCGTTTTCGCAAGTTCTAAAATATCCATGATCCCCCCTTAGTGTGCAAAAATATCTGGATCATTGAACGCCAATAGGTCTAAACGCGCCCTAGTCGGCAAAAAGTCAAAACAGGCCTTTGCCAAATCAGCCCGCCCTTCCCGTTTTAGTAAGGTATCTAGACGTTCTTTTAAGGCATGCAAATACAGCACATCATTGGCGGCATACCGTTGCTGTTCGGGGCTTAAGGTATCCGCCCCCCAGTCAGATGTTTGTTGTTCTTTATCCAATTCCACATTCAAAACAGCCATGCACAAGGCCTTTAATCCATGAGAAGACGTATTGGTCCGACAGAGCTTTGAGGCAATCTTTGTACAATACACCGGATCTGTCATGACCCCTAAATCTTGATAGATTTTTGCCACATCAAACCGGGCATAATGGAAAATCTTCAATAATTTTGGATCCGTCAGCACTTTTTTCAGCCGTGGACAATCCTTGTTAGGAATAATTCGCACCAAGTAAACGTTTTGGTTGGCATCCGACAATTGTACTAAACATAATCTGTCCCGTAACAGGTTCAAGCCCATGGTTTCTGTATCCACGGCAACTGACCCTTTAAAAAGACCGTCTTGGGGAAGATCTCCCTCACATACTGTAATTTGTGTCATCATAAAATCCTTTCTTTTATCTATGGGATGGGTTATACCCCCTTTTGAATTTAAAAGCAAGGATTTTATGCTAAACACCCGCTTTTTTAGAAACGATTTTAAACACCAAATTACCCGCATATGGGTCTGTTTCTATCAGGCGTACCGTTATTTTATCCCCCAAATGATAACTTTGGTCACTATGGCGGGCGAACAGTTCTTGCCTATCTTCATCAAAATCAAATGTTCCCCCTAACAAACGTTTTGGGACAAAGCCATAAAATTCTGATTCCGTCACAATCACATTGATACCAAAAGAAGATACCCCCGCCACATAGGCATCAAACATCTGGCCAATTTTTGGTTCCAAGAACGTCGCCACATACCGATCCACCGCTTCATTTTCGGCCGTCGCTGCGGTGCGTTCCCGTTCGGAAATATGCAAGGCAATTTCTTCCAGATTCTTAATTTCTTCCTTGGTTAACCCCCCTGCCCCTAAATCTAACGCCGAAATCAACGCCCGGTGGACAATTAAATCGGCATACCGACGAATCGGGGATGTAAAATGGGCATATCGCGTCAGGGACAGGCCAAAATGCCCAATATTTTCGGGGCTATACACGGCCTTTGATTGGGCTTTTAGAACAAACTGATGTAAGATTTTCTTTTCTTCCCCTGAAAAAGCATGATGCGTTAAGATGCGGTTAAAATCTTCTGGGCTACACCCGTTATCCACCCCCAAATCGGGATCAATATCTGAAATATAAGCATTAAATTGCTGAATTTTTTCCTCAGAGGGCCTTGCATGCACCCGGTAAATCAAGGGGGAATGTTTTTCCTCCAAGGTTTCGGCCGCGGCAACATTGGCTAAAATCATCATTTCTTCAATTAACTGATGGCTTTCCCATTGGGGACGTACTGTCACGTCGGTCATTTTACCGTCTTTATTTAAGCGTACTTGATGTTCCGGCACATCCAAATCCAACACCCCACGGGCTTGCCGACTTTGGCGCAAGGCCCGATAAGTTCCTATTAAGGCCGCAATTTCCATTTCCAGCCCTTTAATTTGTCCCTCATGATCAAACACACGTTGCACCTCGGTATAGGTCAATCGCGCCACTGACCGAATCAAGGCCCGATAAAATTTATGGCGTACTTTCTTACCATTTTTATCCACCCATGCTTCACACACCAACGCCCCACGTTTTTGATTTGGTTGCAACGAACACATTTCATTACACAGGGCTTCTGGCAACATTGGCAACACTTTATCTGGAAAATAAACCGAATTTCCCCGTTTTAGGGCTTCTTTATCCACCGCTGTACCAGGCCGTACATACCAAGCGACATCGGCAATCGCCACCTTGACATGCCACCCCCCTTTGTTTTTAACATTGGGATCTTCTTCGGCCCACACGGCATCATCAAAATCTTTGGCATCTTCCCCGTCAATCGTCACAAATGGCACAGCCGTCAAATCCACACGATGATTACTTATCGCCGGCACACTTAAGCCCTTTACATCCCCCAAGACCTCTTTAGAAAAAAGAGCCGGTAACATATGTTCCATTTCGGATAAATACGTTTGCCAAAAGGGAAAATCCAATTTCTTTAAGACTTCCACCACCACCGCTTCTTTGCGATGCCCCCGTGTTTCTAGGGATAATTTCACCAGGGCATTTTCGGGGG
>JBGUXS010000041.1:0-20742 GCA_045118155.1 Alphaproteobacteria bacterium
GTCGTCTGGATAATCGTACAGGTCAAAAATTAAGTTCCAAAACCCATGCAACCGATCCATTTTATGGGCCATCGCTTTGGTGCCCCAGCCGATAGACGTATCGCCTTTGTTTTCATAATAGAACTTATACAGGCGGTTTTGCGTGGCTTGGGTGGTAAAAATGGCGCGCACGGCCTCGTGTTTTTCGGGGTTAATCGCCTTGATCCACGCCAAGTAATACACCCCGTCCTTTTTCGCCAAATCCCGCATACACTCTTGGATATCGGTTAAGATATGAAAGTGGGCTTTACACACTTTGACATAAGCATGACGCCGATAAACGGGCATACCGTATTGTTTTTCCACCACCTTAAATCCGCGCGCGAGCAGGGCCTCTACCGCCGCTTCGGCCGGCATACCTAAGGTTAAACCGCTGACTTCAAACGTGGTAACATCATGTAATTCCCGCTTTTTAACGGGGGCTTTCGGGGGGGGGGGGTTAACCGGTGTTTGTACAGGATCTTGCAAAAGAATAGGGGTCGTGCGGACGGGGATTCTAGCCGGGAGTGCTGAGGTAATTTCTTCTTCGGAATCATCTTCATCCACGGGTAAATCTATTTCCACATGAGGGGTTGGGTTCACAATTAAGGTGTCCAGAGGCTTTTCCCCCCGTCCAATACGGGGCTTTTTCCCTAAGGCCTCTTGAACCGTTACTGTGCTTTGTTCCTCGGTGGGGGCTTGTTGGACTTCTTTTTGGGGGGATGGACTTGTTTTTTCAGTTTCTTCATGGGTTGTTTCTTCACCGGCCCAAACATCCGGTGTTTGACCAAAACACATCATCCCCAACAACAGAAACAAAATTTTACGCATAGTCCCCTTTTTATCTTGACTTTCCCCTATTATACCTGTATAATAATGAAAGTCTATAAAAAAGTGAAGGGAAACGTTAATGACTAAACAAAAGTTCATTTCCCTGCTATGGGGGGCTTTGATTATAGGGGGATTGATGGGGTGCGCATGCCCCCCGAAGGATCCTGTTGCCTTACAAGCTTACCAAGAAAATAATGATCCCTTGGAACCCACTAATCGGGCGATCTTTAAGTTTAATCAAGTGGTGGATGATTATGTGTTAACACCTTTGGTTAAGGGGTATCGTGCCGTTGTCCCAGAAGGGATCAGAACGGGTATTTTGAATTTTGTAGATAACCTAAAATCCCCTCTGTATGCTGGAAATTCACTGTTGCAAGGGGATGGGTATAACGCCTTACAACAAACGAAAAAGTTCACTTTTAATACGTTGTTTGGATTCTTTGGGGTGTTTAGACCTTCGGATACCGCTGGTATTGTGGCGCAAACGGCCGATTTTGGTCAAACGTTGGGAAAATATGGGGTAGGGGAAGGACCGTATTTGGTCTTACCTGTGATTGGACCATCCAATGTGCGTGATACGGCCGGCATGGTGGTAGATGCAGTGGTGATGCCCAGTGACTTTGCCTTAAAAGAAATAGATTCCTCTTTGCCGTATGTGCGTGCTGGGGTAGATGGATTTGCCAGACGCGCATCGGCGGATGCCTTGTTGCAATCTCTTAAAGATTCGTCTACGGATTATTATGCCACTTTGCGGTCTATGTATCGCCAAAATCGGGCTAAAAAAGTGGGTAAGGCCGAAGTTGATGATTACGAGTTTGATTTTGAAGATGAAGAATAACAAAGGAGTTTCCATGTTAAAACGCTTTATTTTTGTTTTATGCTTTTGCTTACATACGGTGGTATTCGCCGGCGATCCCGTGGTGGATTTTGTGCAAAACCTAACGGATGATATTATTGAAAACGTGCTTGCAAAAAAGATGAGCAAGGAAGATCGGTTGGCCGAATTTAAAAAAGAATTTACGGCGGCTTTAGATCTAAGAAGCATTGGCCAGTTTGTTTTGGGACGGTACTGGAAGACATCAGATAAGAAAACACAAGATGATTTTTTAACGGCATTTGTGGATTTTGCTACCCAAAGTTGGGCGGATAAGTTTGACCTGTATACGGGACAGGATATCCAATTCACAGGGGTTCGGACGGCCGCAGGAAACCAATATTATGTGAACAGCCAAATCATGAACAATCCGCCAGTAGAAGTGGTTTGGCGGGTGCGTGAAAAAAATGGCGCTTATAAGATTGTAGATATCGTGGTGGAAGGGGTTAGTATGGCAATGAGTTACCGCAGCGAATATGCTTCGTTCTTACAACAAAAAGGTGGGAATGTGTCGGCATTAACGGCAGAACTGATTCAGAAAACAGCTGACCTTCAAAAAACACAAGGCAAGGAATCTAAGTAAAGGAACAGGGATGGTAAAAAAAATTAAATTACCCCTTGGCCGAGAAGAACTCTATAAAATGGAAGAAAGTTCCTTTTGCAAGCACAAAGGACTCAGCAACATAAGGTTGTGACCCAACAAAAGATAAAAAGAAACTTGTGAAACAAAAAGGAAGGGAATCATGACAGAAAAAAACGGGGCCAACACACGCTGCTTAACACCAAAGAAAGGGAGGAGACAATGGAAAACGGTATTTTAAAGACCACTTGGAATGTCATTACATGGCCGGTCAGGGCTCTGTGGTGGGGGATAAAAAAAGTGGCGAGTTTTATTCCAGGGGCCAGATTGTTGACGGATAATGTGGACAAGGTTGTGGATGCCGTTACACCGGATAACCCGTATAAAGAAATAGATACGCGTTTGCTGGATGCCAAAAAACAATATCCCCCGAAAAAATGGGGCATTTGGAAATATATAGGGGCGTTAGCTGGGGCCGCCTTAGGGGGGGTAGCGGGTGTTTTTGCAATCACATTTTTGACCCCGAACCCACTTTCTATTCCCATTTTAGGATTAGTTGGTTTTATGGATGTGGGGGCCGCCTTTGGGGGATTGTGTGCTTTTGAAACCATGCGGATACAAGAAAAAACTCAGGCCGAAAAAATACAGGCGGCCCAAAGTGTTTGGGGAAAAATGAAGCGTGCTTTTAAAAAAAGTTTGATTCCCTTGATGTTAACGGTGGGGGCCTTTATTCCGGCGGCTTATTTAGGGGCGTTGCCATTTAAAATTATCATGGGGGGTATGGCTTTGTGGACGGGTTTGCAATTTGTGGCCAGCTATTTACGCCAAGGCAAAGAATGGCGAACCTATCAAAAAATGACGGGGAATATTGTTGAAGGTATGGCAGGGGCTAATACAAGAACGTTAGCCCTTCAAGAAGAAAAAAATCATCCAGCTGAGGAGGTTGTTGCTCAGGCACAACAAAAACATGCCCCTAGAAAACGTACAAAACGCGAAAGGGCCCCTGAATTATCGGCTTAATTTCCTAAAAGATTAGAGGAGGATCTTTTTATGGCAGAGAACATTTTAGATACCTTAAATGAGGAAGATTTTTTTTGGATATCCAATTGTTATGATTGGACACATTGCTTGAATTTGGGAATGCAATTGGAACAAGATAAACAGGCCGAAGATAAAATTAAGGCCACCTCTCAACTCCTTATCCAAAAATATGATTTTGTAAAAAATATCCGATCTCAGATGCGGGAAAATTTAAGCGGAAAGAAATACATTTATGCAGGGCCGGCTAGTATGTTTTTTAATTCTTCCGCGGCGGCGATTAGATTTGGATTTTACCAAGGGGATGACCAAACACGGCATGCCTATCCGTCAGCATCCAGTGTGCAATTTTCCGAAGTGGAAAATTCCCCAGAAAAACGTGATTTTAAGGCCTTAAAAGGCCTTTGGGAAGAAAAGGTTAAAGACCAAGTTAGGACCGCAAAAGAAGGTTCTATCTTGTCCCGCCTTGTGTTTGCGGAAGAAGCCCCCGATTGTATCAAATTGGAAAAAGGCATTTACTTAAAAAAAGGGGCCAGTGGTCAGGTCACAGATCAAGATGTGGTAACGGCTTGTAATGCTTTGGAAACGGTGCGAGATAATGTCTTTGGGGATCTTTTAAAGGCACAACCTCTGTCCCAAAATAAAGACGGCAAAATACTTCCTTTAACATCGTTTATGGTGCCAGATCCGATGTTAATGGAAACCTTGATTATCAAAGAGGAGGTTTCAGTCAAGGGGGGGCATTTGACCTTTGAAAAGCCATCCTTGGTTCCTAAAGAACTTGATTTTAGAAAAAACTTTGTGGCGGAACAATTACGTGTTTATAAAAAAGCTGGGACGAATAGTGGGATTTATTCGGATTTTAGTTTGGGAACGCAAGCCCAGGCGGCCGTTGCCACAGGTATCCAAGGGATGGCGATCAAAGCAAAAGAAGGGGTTGGTGGCTTGTGGCATAAGTTGTGGAATAAACAAGAAGATTCTCCGTCAGAAGATTCCTCTAAAATTGACCTGAAAGACCCAAGTATGATTGCATCATTAAAAATGGATCGTTCGGAAGATACCCCCTTAGAGGTTGTCAAAACAACGGGAATTAGACTTCAAGAAGACGCAACATTAATGAAAGTATCTAGGGCGTGGGCGGATCAGTGGGCAATTAAAAAAGATGTCCAAGTGGGGTATGGACCGGCGACATCTTATCGCCCCATGATTTTCTTGAAAAATGAAGAAACACAACAATTTGCACAGGAATTTGGGCAGGAAGTCACCCCCGAAAACTTTGAAAAGTTTAAAGAATACGCCGCCCAACGACACGCCCAAGATATCTTAAAGGCGATTGTGTATGTTCGGGATGGTGAGACCGCAGCCCCCGCCCCGATTGGGGAGGGAATGGCCACTCATGTGGAAGATTACGTCCCAATTCCAAAGGGACCAGTGCAGAAAAAAATAGAATATGCCCAAACCCTTTATCTTGAAAATTCATGGACATTTTCTGGAGATCAGGAAAAAGATGTTGTGATGTTGAAAAAATCTTTAAACACAATGGACTTGGATGCGGCTATTGTCCCCGATAAAGAAGAATTTACTTCCATAGCAGCGATCGCTATAGAACGGGCTCACCGTGAAAATCAGTATCATGAACAGCCCGTTGGTTGGCAAAATAAAATTGCCGAGGTAATGACCGAAGCGTATGTGGGAATCCCGCCCAAAGAAAAAGCCCTTGAATGGTATAGTGAGGCGATAACCTCTAATCCTTTTAAAGAAAAGGTCGGGAAAAATGAAAATGCTGTTCGGGTGCCGTTACAAACGGTTCCGAAGGATCAACTTGACGATTTGATAACGGAAGGGGTTGTTGGACCTTGGAAGATGGGGGATATTCTGTCGCCGGCTGGGGGAACACGGTATACGTTAAGTGGCAATAATGTGCAAGATGCACAGGTTTTACCGGAATCTAAAAGTTTGATAGAAGAAGGACAAGCACAATTAAACACCTGGACGGCTTGGGTCAATGAAGCATCTTCAGAAGCCGGTCTTGTGGGCCGATCTATGGTTCAAAGTATGGCAAATCAATATGTGATTGCAAATACGCAAGGCCAAGTAGATCGGAAGGCCCTGTGGGAAAATGTTAAAAATGGGATTAACCAATGGGCACAGGAACATCATGCAGGTTTTGCTATTCATTTGGATGCAATGACACCAGCGGAATTGGCCGATACGATAGGGATAACTTGTTATGGAGAATGGGATACCTATGAAAATATGGGAATTCATCCTCAACTAACGGACCCCCACAAGGCATCAGAGATGCCTCTGCAAGAGGAAAGAACACCCCCAAAAACCTTTGCTGAAATTCCGATAACCCCCAAAGAAGGGGCTAACCCAACCCAAGCAGAATACAATCGTCCTGATTTGGCAAGTGTTCCTCAGAGTTCCGCATCTGAACCAACAAAAACACCGGTCCCCCCCAAAGAAGAAACACGGATAGAACGGGTTCGGCGTTTAGCAGATGAAAAGAGAAAAGCTAAAACATCAACACCATAAAGAAAGGATATGTTATGAAAAAAGAATCATTTTTGAAAAGACTTGGAAAAAACTTACTGAAATGGAGTCCCTTGTTGCTTTTGGGCTTAGGGGGGGCATGGATCTTAAGTACGGAAATTCCAATTATTGCGACCGGCGTTGAAAATGTGATCGCAACGGTTGCTAGTTGGGGGGCCGAAGGGGGTATCTTGGAAAAGATATCTCTTGGATTATTGGAACCAATAACGGCTAAAATCCTGGGTATTGGATCGGCGGCCTTGTATGGTTTAGGGGTAATTTGGGGAACGTTAAGCGGATCTAAAACACCGGAAACAGAAATGGTGACGGCCAATACGACCACAGGAAAAAGGGCGTTAACACGTCAACAAACGCTTGAACCCGTGGCTGAACGGGCTATGGCAGTGAACACACGGTCCAAAAAGAAAACCGCAAAAGAAAATAATCCAGAATTAGTTGCGTAAGAAAGGAAAATCTATGGGATACATTACAAAATATATTAAACATAGTTTTAAGAATAGTCCGGTTGTGTTAATAGGTGGGGCAATTGCCTTGGCTTGTATTGCAGCGGGGGTTATGACAGGGGTTCCGGAATTGGCCTATGTAGGTTTGTTTGCAGGGGCTGTTGTGTTTTCTGTGGCTTCAAGATTATACCGTAAAGGGGTATATGCTTCTTTTGAAGAAGATATTCATGCCAAAGCAGTTGCTCGGGGGATTCGGGATGCCAACAGTCAAGGAATAGATGCAAGTTCTGTTATGGAACAGGGATATTCTAGGAAAAAAGGGCGGACACGCGAATAAGAAAGAAGTACTTACAGAAAAGGGCCTAAATTAAAGGCCCTTTTTGTATTATTCCAATTTCATTTTTTTGGCTTCGTCGCACATGAATGTTTTTAATTTAGCATAGGCCTTGGATTCAATTTGACGTACGCGTTCACGGCTGATTTGGAACTTGGCCCCCAAATCTTCCAGTGTTGTAGGATTTTCGGATAAAAAACGTTCTTGAATAATGGCCCGTTCCCGTTCGTTTAAGGTGGCAAGCCCCTGTATCAATAATTGCCGTTTTAAGGTTAAGTCTTGAGAATCTGCCAAACGTTCTTCCACGGATTCTGTGGGATCTACCAGCATATCTTGACGATTTGTGGTGCCATCTTCATTGAGCAGGGTATTTAAAGATGTATCCCCTTCCAGCCGTTGTTCCATTTCCATAACTTCTTTAGAACTAACCCCCAGCATATCGGCGATTTTTTGGGCCATATCATTAGATAAGCCCGTTTCGGCGTAAAGCCCCAGTTTTGCTTTGATTTTGTGGAGGTTATAAAATAAACGTTTTTGGGTGGCAATTGTCCCGATTTTAACCAAAGACCATGATTTTAACACATATTCAGAAATCGTGGCTTTAATCCACCAAATAGCATAGGTGGCCAACCGAAACCCTTTATCTGGGTCAAATTTTTTAATTGCTTGCATCAAGCCGATATTCGCTTCGGAAATTAAATCAGCCAAAGCCAACCCATAGTGCCGGAAAGAAAAAGCAACTTTGGCGGCCAATCTTAAATGGGATGTTGTCAGTTTGTGGGCGGCCTCTAGGTCGCCATGTTCTTGATACCGCTTTGCCAACATGTATTCTTGTTCGGGTTCTAACATTGGAAAACGGCTGATTTCCGCTAAATAAGCCGACAAAGATCCCGCAACGGATGGTAAAGTTAAAGTTGTTTGTGTCATTTTTTATATCCTTTCATAAGCAATATAAAGAATCTCTCTGTTCCCAGACAAGATGTAAACGCGTATTTCCGCGTCTGACAGAAAGTATTATACCTTTTTGCGGTGGGAAGTCAAGGGCTTTTTGAAATTTTTTATCCTAGACTTTTGTTGGGTTTTGAAAAAGGGAAGTGGGGATAGAAAGAAGATGAAATCTCACCCCATACTGTTTGGTTCTGTAAATGGCGGATGGGGCCATAAAATAAAAAACAACCATAAAACGGTTGTTTTTTATGAAATGGGCGAAGTTTTCTTGTGCGAGCCAGGAAGTGTAAGCGTCCCGCAGCGAGTTTTAGAAAACGAGTGACCGAAGCGAAGTTTATGAGGGCGAGCTAGCGATGCCCGAATATTACGAGGCAAGAAGATGAAATCTCACACCATGCTGTTTGGTTCTGTAAATGGCGGATGGGGTGAGATTGCTGCGGGGATAAATCCCCTTGCCCTTCGGGCCGTCCTGTGGACGTCGTTCGCATACGCTCACCGAACTCACGCACCGTGAGTTCTCATCTTTTTCAACATCTGTTTCGTAAATGGCGGATGGGGTGAGATTCGAACTCACGGTGGGTTTCCCCACGCCGGTTTTCAAGACCGGAGCCTTAAACCACTCGACCACCCATCCAACCACGTTTATTTTAACTGAAACATCGTTCCTTGTCAAGGGTTTTTCTTAAAAGAATTTGACAGACCGTGTGAAGAGAAGTTATGAAAAAAATGATATCCAGAAATGTTTTAATGGGGTGAGATTGCTGCGGGGATAAATCCCCTTGCCCTTCGGGCCGTCCTGCGGACGTCGTTCGCAATGCTCACCGAACTCACGGTGGGTTTCTTTGACGCCGGTTTTCAAGACTTAGAGCCTTAAACCACCAGGCCTCCATCCAACCGCTTTCAAGTCTAACTAAAAACTCTTTTCTTGTTAAGGCTTTTTCTTAAAAGAATTTTCCTTGACAGTCTCCCTGAAAGAGACTAGCTTTACCCCAAAGAGGCAGAAATGATATATCGTATTCTTGGAATAATGACGGGCAATTCCAACGATGCCATGGATTTGGTATTGACGGAATTTAATAAAGATTTGATGCAGGATATCGCTAGTTATACTGTTCCTTATGATGTGGATTTCCAAAAAAAAATGCAAAAATTAAGGGGGCAAGTTCATCACAAAAAACGGGCCGAAATTTTGAAGATGCCCTTATTTCAAGAGGTTCATGATGCCTATATGACGCGTTTAGCGGTGGCAGTCCAAGATTTTTTAGAAGATAGTCATGTGCCCCGCGACAGTGTGCAGGCAATTGGTTTTCATGGCAAGACTTTGGATCATTATCCCCCGTCGCAAGCCAAAAAAAATGGGGATATCCCTTATACTTTACAAATGGGAAGTGGTCAGCGCCTTGCAGACTTGACGCAGATCCCTGTGGTATATGATTTCCGGTCTGCCCCGATTAAAGCTGGATTGGAAGGGGCGCCTTTGATTCCTTTGCATACCTTACATATTGCTAAAAAGGAAGGAAACGGATGTTATTTTAACGGGGGAAACACCGCGAATTTTAGTTGGATCCAAAATGAAAAAATTTTGGCATCTTCTGATACAGGTCCTTTTAATGCCTATGTAGATGCTTTTGTACAACAAGCGGGCTATGGTTCTTTTGATGAAGATGGAAAATTAGGGATGAAAGGAACGGTGCAAAAGGATCTGTTGCCGGCCTTATTTCAGGCAGATGAGGTTTTTTATACGGCCCCATTGCCTAAATCCGGTGACCCACAATATTACCATCAAGACGTGGTATTTGAACGCTTACAAGGGGTAAAATTCCCTGATGCTTTAAGAACACTAGAATATTTAGCGGCCTATACAGCATTGTATGGTTTGAGTTTGATTCCCGGAAAATCCCCCCTTTTGGGGCAGTTTTACCTGTTTGGGGGGGGATGGAAAAATCCCTTGATGGAAAAAGATTTTACGGATTTTTTAATGGGGAAAAATACGCCCCTTCCAGGGCATGAAAAACAAATCAATGCCTTTTTAGCACGTCTTGATGATGTGAATGTTCAGTATTCCCCTTTTGGTCAGATGATGGAAGCCCGCTTAATGGCGGATATGGCCTATTTTTTCTTAGGACAGCGCCCATGGATTTTTCAAACACCAAATGGCCTAGAAAAAAAGATTTTATGTGGACGATTGGCTCGCCCAAATGGGATGATCCAAGGGGATGAGTTAAATCAGGCCGCTTTAGAATAATTATTTAACTTAAGGAGTGTTTTATGAAACGTGTTGTGATAACTGGGGGAACAGGATTTATTGGGTCGCATTTATGTCATGCCTTGAGGACGTGTGGATGTGATGTTATTTGTGTGGATAATAATTACACAGGGCATCTTGAAAATGTGGCAGATTTAATGGATAATCCCCATTTTCAATTTATCTTACATGATGTGTGTGACCCTTTAAGTATAGACGGCCCCGTGGATGAAATTTATAATTTGGCCTGTCCCGCAAGTCCAGTGGCTTATCAAGGAAAACACGCCATAGAAACGACGAAAACTTGTGTGTTAGGGGCGATTAATATGTTAGAATTGGCTAAAGTCAAAGGGGCCAAAATTTTACAATCATCAACGTCGGAAGTGTATGGGGAACCCCTTGTTCATCCCCAAACAGAAACTTATCGTGGAAATGTGAATCCCATAGGCATTCGGTCATGCTATGATGAAGGAAAACGTTGTGCCGAAAGCTTGTTTTTTGACTATGCTCGTCAGGAAGGGGTAGCTATTAAAGTGATTCGGATTTTTAATACTTATGGCCCGAATATGGATCCAAAAGATGGCCGAGTAATTTCTAATTTTATCTGTCAAGCATTGCAAGGAAAAGATATCACGATTTATGGGGATGGAACGCAAACTAGGTCGTTTTGTTATGTGGATGATTTGGTGCGGGGAATCCAAGCAATGATGCAATCGGATAGAGATTTTTTTGGACCTGTGAATTTAGGAAATCCCAATGAATTTACAATGAACGAATTGGCCGAACAAGTTCTGCATAAGATTGGGGGGACATCTAAGATGACGTATTTGCCGTTACCCGCTGATGATCCAACACAACGCCGACCTGATATTACATTGGCCAAAACGAAGTTAGGGTTTGACCCAAAAATTTCATTGAATGAAGGGCTAGATAAAACAATCCCTTACTTTGAAAAAATAATAAAATAAAATATTGACAAATTATTTATCCTATGATAAGTTCGCCCGCAAGTTTGTGGTAAACATACTTTAAGGCACTTTTTTTAGGTGCTTTGTTTTTTTTAATGATGAAAAGGAATGAAAGATGAATAAAAAATTATTACAAAAATTGGCTTTAATGGCTGCTGTTTCAGTGGCGATGTTTCAAGGGGGCAAATCCGAAGCGGCCCCTATTTTACCGAACGGAGATTATGTGGCCGTTCATAATGTTTGGGATGATGATAATCCCGATGAACTCCCTAAGGTAGAAGAGGCAGAAGCCCCCGCCCAAAAAGTGAAAACAGATGCCGAATTGACATGGACAGATGAAAAGGATGTTCCTAGGTTATTTGATTTGTGTTTCGTGGCTAGAAACGGGCGTGAAACGTGGTTGGCACAGATTCAAAAAATGGCTAAGACACAAACGGGACTTGGCTTGTTAAAAGATATTCAACGGACCGCTCAACAAAGACGATCTAAGTACATTTTATCTGTTGGCCATCGGGGACCATCGTGGGCGGCTGGTTATACAACAGGGGGCTATCAAATAGAATGTTCCGTTGTGCCTACGAGTATGAATAGCTTATCTGTGACGTCTCATGAACTTTGTCATGCGGCTCGGCAATTTGCCGTTGGTCGTGGGGCAGATGAAAATGAATGTTATGCCTTAGGTTCTAGGGTGGCTAGTGAATATGTGGCGTTTGTAGCACGTGAAAGAAAACAACAAAATCTTTTGGCTTCTAAAACCCCTGTACGGTCGGCAGTTTCTTCTGTTCACCAAGCAGTTGTGCATTCTGTTCAAGTGGCCAAAGTGGCTGATCAAAAGAAAACACAACCTGCCCAAGGGACACGTGTGGCGCAACAAACATACTACCCACAGCAAAATTACTATCAGGGTCAGAATTATTATCCGCGACAAAGTTATTACCCGCAGGCGACCTATGGCCGTGTTTGGGGTAGATGGCGCTAAGGTACCGTTTTCCTTTAAAAGAAAAAGCCCCAATTTGGGGCTTTTTTTTAAAGGTTATCTTTACCGTTTAATGGGGGGAACAACCGCTTTTAAACTAGATTCTTTTAACGTAATGTTAAATTCTTTGGCAAGGCGTTTGTACCCTTCTTCGGGGATGGCATTGACCGGCGTTCCCATGGCGGCTTGTAGGTTGAAAATAGCAGCCGATTTTTCAATAACATGCATCAAGCTGATCGCATCATCAAAAGTTTTTCCAGCACAGAAAATCCCGTGCAAGGCCCAAATGACGGCATCATAGTGAAAGGTGCGCATTTTATCAGCGGTGGCAACGGCGATTTCACGGCCCCCTGGAACCATCCAAGGAACGACCCCAAGACCTTGAGGATAAATGACCGGACATTCTGTCATGGTTCCCCAAGTGGCTTTGGTCATAATATCATCGTCGGCGGGTAACATCCCAGATAATGCCGTAATGTTGACCGGGTGTGCGTGATAAATGACGCGATAAGCAGGATCTTGGGCTTTTTTAATCGCGTGACATTCTAGGTGTGTTGGAAATTCGCTAGTTGGTTTTCCCCCATAAGGCAACCCCCATAAAATTTGATAGTGGGTGCCGGTATCATTTAATTTGACCAAAGCGATATTTTCTTCAGGGGATAGGGAGATATTTCTTAAAAATTTTCCGCTACCTGTTACCAAAAAGTATTCCCCTTTTAAAGAAGGAACATCTGTCCCAATGGGAATAAAGTCGGCCTTTGTGTTAAGGGCTTTTTCAAATGGAACGACAAGTTCCGCAGGGACACGATAGCTAAGGTTTCCGCCATTGCGTTCGTGCCATCCATAGGCGACCCCTTCTTGAGCCAAAGCCATAAAATCTTGAACAAATTGTGCTTTAAGTAATGTCATTTTTCTTTCCTTTCATTAAACAATGACAAAAAGTGTAGTCTCTTTTTTGTAAAAAGAAAGTAAAAATACTTGTTTTTTTCTGAAAAAGGGTTTATTTCATGAAAGTGTCATTTTTTTTATAAAGGAGGAATCATGTTAAGACTTATTTGCTGGTGGTTGGTCGTTCTTGGCGGCTTGAACTGGGGGATCTTGGGGATTTTTTCCACGAACCTGATTGATAACTTGTTGGGGGGATCCTTGGCAAAAATCGTTTATATTGTGATTGGGGTTGCTTCTGCTTACTTGATTGTGACTGGAATTAAAAAGAAAAAATAAGTTTTTTGGCCTTACAAAGTGCCCTTTGAAAAAAGGGCACTTTTTTTATCCCCCCCCCTTGAAAACACGCCTTTGTATGCTTATGTATGAAATGTATGAAAAAAGGAGGTAACAATGAAACATCATGCATTAGATACATATACGGACAGAAATGAAGCGCGCCGGGGTCTTCGGGCACATCGGATAGAAGATATGTTGAACCAGCAGCTAGCACGCCTCTTCAATCCTTGGGGGATAGAAGAATCGGAAGATAAGTTTTTATCTCCTAGAATTGAAATAAAAGATAAAGAAAATGCCATTGTCGTGTCGGCAGAATTGCCGGGGATGAATGCCGAAGATATAGAAGTAACGTGTGAAAACGGCTTGCTCACGATTACGGGGGAAAAGAAAGAAACCCAAGAAGATTGTGGGGCAGGGTACTGTTTTACGGAATGTTCTTATGGATCTATCCGGCGGCAAATTCCATTGCCAGAAGGCATTGAAACGGATAAAATTTCGGCCGATTACGAAAAGGGGATTTTAAAAATCGTGATTCCGAAACAAACCGAACATGTTCAAAAAACGAAAAAAATTACGGTTAAATCGAAATAATAAAAACGCTTGAAAAAAAAGGCGCCCTCTGTTAGAATGCACTTATCAGGAAGGAGGAAAGAGCATGATTCTGATTACAGGGGGCGCCGGTTATATTGGGTCGCATACGCTGGCGTATTTTTTGGCGCAAGGGGAAGAATGTGTTGTTTTTGATAACCTAGTTTATGGTCACCGTGAAGCCGTGCCACAAGGGGTTCCTTTTGTGCAAGGAGATTTGGCAGACGTTTCGGCCTTGAAACATGTTTTTGAAACCTATCCAATTACGGCGGTGATTCATTTTGCGGCATTTGCTTGTGTGCCAGAAAGTGTTCAAAATCCTGAAAGATATTATTACAATAATGTGGTGGGAACCTTAAACTTGTTGCAAGTGATGCATAAATTTGGGGTGGATAAGATTGTGTTTTCAAGTACCTGTGCGGTCTATGGGGTGCCGGAAAAATTACCCCTTGATGAAACGCATCCCACAAATCCAATCAGTCCATATGGTCGGTCAAAATTGATGATAGAACAGATTTTTGCGGATTATCGGGCGGCTTGGGGGTTAAATTATGCAGCTTTGCGATATTTTAATGCGGCAGGGGCTTTAAAAGATGGTTCTATTGGGGAAAGCCATCAGCCCGAAAATCATTTAATTCCGATTATTTTACAGACCCTGCAAAAGGGGGAGGCACATTTTAAAATTTTTGGAACGGATTACGATACCCGCGATGGGACGTGTGTACGGGATTACATTCATGTAGAAGATTTAGCATCTGCCCATTACAAAGCATTGGGGGTCCTAGATCATTTTTCGGGGGCTTTGAATTTAGGAACGGGTATAGGAACGACGGTACGCGAAATGTTTGATGCGGCAGAAAAAGTGACTGGACGTACATGCCAAGTGGACTTATGTGATCGGCGGCCGGGGGATCCGCCGATGTTATACGCGGCTAATGCCAAAGCTAAAGAGGTTTTGGATTGGACCCCGAAATGGATGGATATTAAAGATATTTTAGCTTCGGCTTGGAACTGGGAACAAAATCGGCGTTATTAAGGATCACATATGTTTTGCAATGAACAATCCATAGAAAAATTGGTATATGGCTTAAAAAATGGAAATTGGCCGATGATTTCTTATTATATGCGGCGTACAAAAGTTGATTTAAATCGGCTTTGTACGATCCGTCCTGTGTGGTTTCGGATGTTTGATCCTTGTTTTGATAAAGTTGCTTCTTTGGGAAAAGAACGACGGACACGTTTGATAGATACATTTTATAATCTGTGTGAACAGAAAGCTATTGATGTGAATGTACAGGATGTATTTGGAAATACGGCTTTACATTTACTCGTCCAAATTGGGGAAGATGATTTTTCTCAAATTTTGGTAGATCAAGGGGCCGATGTCAATATTCAAAATGATCGGCGAGAAACCCCTTTTTCACTAGCTGTTTTTAAAGGGAATTATCCTTTGGCGGCGTATTTTGCAGATAAACGTGAGGTTCAAGTTCATCCCTTTATGATGCAACAATTTTTAACCTTTGTTATGCAACAACCAGGGGAAATGCAACCCAAAGAAACTCTAGATTTTTTACAAACGTATATTCGGGCCGATATAAATAGTTTTAAAGATGAAAAAGGAAACAGCTATGTTAGTCAGATCTATCAAATAGCCGAAAAACATGTTGCATGTCAACCAAAAGGAGTTAAAAATGAAAGAGTTAAAGGAAATTGTTAAAGATTTAATTGAATTTAAAACGGTTTCAGGAAACCTACCAGAAATCACAAAATGTTTGGCCTATTGTGAACGTTTATTTGACGGGACGGGGGCCAAAGTACGAATTTTAAAAGAAGACGGTATTTCCCCAGTTTTGTATATTACGAATCAAGAAACGATGACCCCAGATGTGGCGGTCTTGGGGCATTTGGATGTGGTGCCGGCGGCGGAAGAACAATTTGTGCCAGTGAAAAAAGAAGGGCGGATTTATGCTAGGGGGGCACTGGACATGAAATCGTTTGCGGCGGTGGCATTTGGTTCAATGGCTAAGGTCCTCCAAGAAAAATGGCCTTTATCGTTTGCCGTGATTTTAACAACGGACGAGGAAGTGGGCAGCCGTGGAATGACCTTGTTTGAAAAAAAATATCCTGATTTTTGCCCTAAAATTGTCTTGGATAATGATGTAGGGGGGGATATTTTAAAAATCGTGGATAAGTGTAAACAGGCGGTGTTTGTTAAATTAAAAGCTTGTGGTCAAGCCGTTCATGGATCTACCCCATGGGAAGGCACAGATGCAAATGAACGGCTGATGCAAATGATTGCCAATTTGCGAAAAATATACCCCTATTATACCAAAGATAACGCCCCCAAAAATACGTGGATTAATACCTTGCATGTGGGAAAAATATCGGGGGGAAGTGCCGCTAATATCATCAGTGCTTCGGCCGAGGCGCTGCTAGATTTTCGTCTTGTAGAAACCTATGGGTTGGATCGGTTAAAACAGGATTTAACACAGGCCCAAATTGACGGGGTGGATTACGAAATTGTATCGGCTGGAATTCCTGTGGTCATGGATCGGACTAACCCTGTTTTGAAAAAATATAAAGCTCTTGCCGAAGAAGAATTAGGTCAGGAAATTACTTTTGAACAAATCGGGGGGGCGACTGATTCTAAAACGTTTGCCGCAAAAGGGGCTTTGGTTATTTATCATTCCGGTACAGGGGATGGTATGCATGGGGCTGACGAATATGTGGATTGGGCTAGTGTTGAAAAATTGGCCGTTATTCAAGAAAAGTTTCTAAAAAACTTGGCTGGTGTTTAACATTTTTTTAAAGAAAAATGGTCCTTAGAAACCCCACAAATGGGGCAATGATAGTCGTTTCCTAGCTGTTCAAACGGGGTTGATTCGTTATACACATAGCCACAAACATCACAAATCCACTTTCCTTGTGGATTCTTTTCATTGGAGGTGTCTGCTCTTAACAAATGCCCCCGATAGTACTGATAGGTTAGGGGAATGGCTTCTTGTCCTGATCGGGCCTCTTTGATTTCGGCGATAAACAAGAAATGAGTATCAAATTCTTGTGTGTGGATGACTTGGGCTGTTAGGGTGCTGATGGCCCTGGAATAAATGGGTAAATCCTCTTGTAAATCAAAAGGAATAGTTGCCCATTTATCGGTATCTTTACTAGATCGGTACCCGAAGACTTCAATCACACTTTTGGGGGTGTCTTGGGGTAGAACGGAAATACTAAAGCGTCCTGTTTCCCGAATAATTTTTTGTGTATAAGCTTTTTTTTCACAAGAGATACAAATCAAAGGAGGGGTAAAAGATACTTGCATAACGCTATCAATAATGCACCCATAGTTTTTCCCTTTTTGCCGACACCCTAAAATATACACCCCAGCCGTTAGGGTAAAGAAAGTTTTTTCGTCAATCATTGTCCCCCCTTTGTTTTATCTGGAATAAATATAATGAAAAATAGATAAAAAACAAGGGGATATCTCACACGATAAAAAACTTGATACTTAAGTAAAAATAGAGTATAATATTCCCCCGACAAGGGTGTATTCTCAAAAGGAGGTGCCAATGCCAGATCGAAAGCCAGACCAAAAGCCAGACCAAGGGACAGAAGAAAAAAAGGAATCTAAAACTGTTCCCCCCGCTATTCAAGTACTTTCCGGATTTGAAGAAACGAAGATGCTTTCGTATCATGAGAAAGGGGTGGATTGGAATGTGCGACTTCATTTTGATAAAAATGGTATCTTTAAGGGATATAGAATAACGTCACAAGAAGATCAACATCATTTTTTGCCGTCGTTCCCTAAAAAAAATGGAAAAAATTCTGCGATTAGTGAAGAAGCATCCCAAATTATGTTGAATGTTATCGCGGGATTGCCTCAGTTATCTGATGGGCAACGGGAACAATTAAATGCGGTGGCTTCTTCTTTGGGATATGGGGAACCAACTCCTCAAAAAATGTTGTTTCATACGCTATCAGAATCCCCTTTTCCAGAACCGGATAGTGAAATCCTGTACCACCAACAGGATCTGATGACGGAACAATTACAGAACAAAGAAGAAGACTTTTTAAAACCCGTTGAAGATATTATTTTCTTTCCTAATCAGGAAGAAGAACGTGGTCCCACAGTTGAACGTACAAAAGAAGGGTGTGCTATTGTTATCAAAGACAATTATGGAAAACGTGTTTTAAAATTACATACATATCCACTGCTAGAAGAAGATACAGGGCCAGCGGTGGCAATTATGGGGTACACGTTGACGATTAAGGATACAAAATCTGTCGGGAAGAGTGATTTTCGGGGGATGCGGAATTTTAGTTGGGTTTTAATCCAATCCCTAGGCAAAGAAAATATACCGAGTAAATTAAAGGATCTGTGTCATGAGGCCTTATCTGAACGGGGATACGGTACAAGAAGAATTGTGGCGGTTCAATCAATGCCTTCAATCAAGGTCTTGACAAACTCATAAAAAAGGGATATACTATCTGAAAATTATACGAAAGGTATTTAATGTTTAAACGAATGAACATGATGATGGACATGTGCTGCTCTGGTAATCAGAGGGGTGGTTTTGTGATATCTATCTAGTTCAACGTTTAAAAGAAATTCAAAACCTCCTTCTCTAAGGGGGTTTTTTTATATCTATGAAAGGAAAAAAAATGGAACAATTATCTTTAGAAAGTGAACGTTTAGTTCGGGCTATTCCCGCCTTAAAAACATTGCTTACTTACCCCACCTTAGGGGCGTATTTCGGGGATAAAACAAAGGATTTACCTCAGACCGTTTTCGGGGTGGATCGGGATTTATTCTTATCTGTCATTGGTGAAGAAGTTGCCCGTCTGTATCAAGATTCGGATCTGGCCGATCAAGTGGTGGCGCAATTAAAAGAATTTCCTGTTTTGGAAAATGGGACCCATTTAAGCTTTTTTAAAACGCATGATACCCCAGATGGGGATGATTTAAGGGCACGCTTAGGTCAAAATATTGTGATTTCTGCTGGGGTCTGTAAGGCACAAGGTTATCCATTACATATTGGGGCATACGCTAGTAACGCTTCTTTAAGAAAATCCAGCAGTGCCGGTTATTTTCAATTAGGCAAACGTCTTTTTCCGGTGGCAAAAAATTCTATTTTTCAAAACAGCTTTTTGCTTGGTTTGGGGCCGATTTCAAAGGATTATTTTAATGAAACGGTTTGCTTGATCGCCAAGTTGGATTTATTAGAAAGGTATTTAGCCACCAAAGATACTGTGACCTCAGAAGAAGAAATTACCCGTAAAACCGTGCAAGATTTATTATGCCCGCTTTCGGGTAAAAATCCAACGTATGCAGGGGTTGAAAACGCTTATAAAAATTATAATAAGAAGAAAATTCAAGCACTTGAAGCGGCCTTTGTTCGGTATCAGCCGTTGGTTAAGGAAAAATATGGAGTGGGGTTTGTTGAAATAGAACAAGCTTATCACGAGTTAGCCTCTATTTTTGAACGAGATGACTTAACGTTAGCTGATCAAACGGCCTTGATTCAATCAAAGCAAATCAATGGATTATTGGAAGGGACGGGCATAACCCATGTAGAAGTAGATAGTGCGCGTGTGGCACAACTTTTCTTAAAGAAGGCCCTTCAAAATCCAGATTCTTTCTGGTACCGTTTGTTTTCAAATGCGCAAGATTTTTCCCGTTTTCAACAGACGTTATCGGGATTAAGAAGTGGATGGGAAGAAACGGAATCTCCGTTTAACCAATTCACGTATGACCCAAAGAAAAAGGCGTATGGTATTCGCCGGTTACCACTTTTGGCTTTTTCGCATACGCCCGAAGCAACATTGGACGCCTTAGAAAAACAAGAAATTATTCCGTCATGTGTTTTAACTGTTTTGTTATTTCAAAGCGCCGGTCTTGTAGCGCATGGGGGATATTTTCAATCTTCTTATGCAACCACGGCGTTATCACGATTTCAAAACTTTTTAAAGGAATATGGGGCCGAATCACAAGCCCAAGCTCTGTCTCGTTTGCCAGTGGATTTAATTTTTCTGTCTTTGGGAACCGAAGTTGATGCCAAAGGTCGTCCCTTAACATTACCCGAAATAGCCCGCTTACCCGTGGCTGAACGGCAAGGGATTCTTAACCGTGTGGCCACCTATTCCCCTGTGCAGGCCTTGAACAATACGGCCCCTGTTTTGAATCAGTATCTAGATGAAAATGCCCCAGGGTATTTAGGGGATCCTATTCCGGCTGTTCATGTTTCAACACAAGTTGAAGCCCCTGTTTCTTGTCAACCAGATAAGCCAAAGAAGGGGGAAAATAAGACGCCTTTTTTCATCATCAAGGGAATCTCGCGTTAAAGCAGATAAAATCTGTTGACGAATCCTAAAAAACAACTAGACTTTGAAAAAAAGTAAGGATGAAAAATGAAATGGGTCGTTAACGGCATTTTTTTGGGATTGGCGTTGGTTGCTGTTTTGCAGATGTTTGTGTTTAAATATCGGGTAATTGCGGCCGAACGAACCTTGCGGGGGTTGTATGCGCAAATTCGTCGGGATGTGGAAGATATTCATGTCCTAGAGGCGGAATGGGCCCTAAGAAATGATCCAGAACGTTTGAAAGTTCTGGTGGCACAGCATACAAAATTAAAGGACTTAAGCCCAAAACAAATTATTCATGTGCAAACCTTGACCGAAGGGGAAACGCATGAAGAAAAATAAAGAAAAATCCCTTTATACTTATCCGGTGGGGCGGGAAATTCCCTTAAAAAAAGAAGATGCGTTAACGATGTTAGATGCCCCAACCAAAGCGGCGGTGTGTCAGGCCCGATCCCGGATGATTTTGGTGGCGTTGGGCAGTGTGTTGTTTTTGATGCTGATTTTAGGAAAGCTTTGTTATTTAACGCTTTTTCAGCCATTAACATCGCATAAGTCCCACATTTCTTTGCAAGAAGGAACCCGTTTTAAACGCAAAAATTTTTTAGATCGCAACCATGTTGTGATTGTGACCAGCTTAGCCACCACCGATTTGTCTGTCAATCCACATAAAGTGAAAAATCCTAAGGAAGTGACGAAAAACCTGTTAAAAGTTTTCCCTGATATGACAGAAAAAGATATTTATGACAAGCTGACGGCGGATGC
>JBGUXS010000042.1:0-11104 GCA_045118155.1 Alphaproteobacteria bacterium
GGTTGATGAATCATCACCCGGGCATTTGGCAACGCAAAACGCCGCCCCTTTTCCCCGCAACACAAAAGCAACGACCCCATAGAGGCCGCCTGCCCCATCACCACCGTGGAAACGGGGCATTTGATATAGTTCATCGTATCCAAAATGGCTAACCCCGCCGTTACCACCCCCCCGGGGGAGTTAATGTAAAAGGAAATTTCCTTTTCAGGGTTTTCGGCCTCTAGAAACAACAACTGGGCACAAATCAAGCTAGCCACTTCATCTTGCACTTCACCGGTTAAAAAAACAATCCGTTCTTTGAGTAGGCGTGAATAGATATCAAACGCCCGTTCCCCACGACCGGTTTGTTCAATAACAGTTGGGACAAGATAATCGGCCTCTGCAATCATTTATTTTTCCCCTTTTTTCGTTGTTTTCTTGGTTTCCTTTTTATCTGGATCATAGGCATATAATTCTTCCGCCGTCATTTCCATCTGTGTCAAGTTCGCTTCTTGAATCACAAAATCCATGACTTTGGCTTCCAACATCGGCCCTTTTAAGGAATCAATTGCCGCCGGATTATTTTTGAAGTAATCCAAAACTTGCTTTTCTTGTCCAGGATACCGGCGTGTTTGTTCCAAAATCGCGTGGTTCAATTCTTCCGGCGTCACCGTGATTTTATGTTCCTTAGCAATTTCGGCCAAAATCAACCCTAATTTCACCCGACGCGTCGCAATTTTTTCATATTCTTTTTTCAGCTCTTCATCGGACTTACCCACATCTTCGGGATCCAAAGTGTTTGTCTTTTTAGCCTGTTCAATTTGTTTCCAGATGGCATCAAATTCCATTTTGACAAGCCCCTGAGGCACATCAATTTGATAGGTCGCATCTAACAAATCTAACGCCTCACGTTTCATATGATTTTTGGACACATTCTCGTAATCTTTTCCCATTTCTGTCCGAATCATATCTTTTAAAGCATCCATGGTATCGGCCCCAAAATCTTTGGCAAAGGTATCATCCAATTCTGGCAAAATAGCATCGCGTAATTCCTTAATCGTGGTCTTAAACAAGGCCTTTTTACCCGCCAAATCTTTGGCATGATAATCCTTGGGGAACGTCACGTTTACATCCACAGTGGCCCCAACATCTTGCCCAACAAGTTGTTCTTCAAAACCCGGGATAAAGGTGTTGGACCCTAAATCAAGGTAATAATCTTTGCCTTGACCGCCTTTAAATTCTTTCCCGTCAATAGTTCCCACAAAATCAATCACGATAATATCGTGTAATTTTGTTTTGCGTTTTTCTGTGCTGGGCTGAGTTTTGCGGCGAGAAAGTCTTAGCCGTTCCAACGTTTTTTCAATATCTTTTTCATCTACTTTGGCGGTGCGCTTGGTTAATTTCAAGCCCTTGATATCCACCGGTTTAACTTCGGGAAGGATTTCAACCGTAACCGCACATTCCACATCTTTACCTTCTTCAAATTTCTTTAATTCCAATTTTGGGGGTAAGGCCGGACGGATTTTTTGTTTTTCTAATTCCTTTGTCACCGCCGCGTTTAAGGTTTCATCCAACGCTTCGCCCATCACGGAAGCTTTATACTTGCTTTCAATCAATTTCATCGGGACTTGGCCAGCCCTAAATCCAGGCATTTTTGCTTCTTTTTGAATCGCCGTTAATTTTTCTTGGATTTTTTGTTCTAAGTCCTTAGCCGCCACCGTCAAGGTAAATTCTTTTGTTAATGCTTGTTTCGTCATACATCATCCTTCTTTTTAAATACCATCTTGCGCCTTTTTTGGTGCGAGCGAAGGGACTTGAACCCCCACGCCTTTCGGCAATAGTTCCTAAGACTATCGTGTCTACCATTCCACCACGCTCGCTTAAGGACGCGTTAAGTGGGAGTGTAGCACATTTTCTTTCAAAATACAAGTGCTTTTTAAAAAACCTTTAAAAAAGGGGTTCCTCTTTCGCAAAAAATATGCTATACTTTTCTCATGGCAGAAAAAGTTAAAATTTATACAGAAAACGATTTTAAAAAGCTTAGGGCCGCCGGAAAATTGGCGGCCGAAACATTGGATTATATCACCCCGTTTGTGGTGCCGGGGGTGTCCACGGGGGAACTAGATGCCCTGATGGATGCTTTCATGCGCCGGGGTGGGGGAATCCCTGCAACGTTGGGATACAGGGGCTATCCTAAATCCAGTTGTATTTCCCCGAATCACGTTATTTGTCATGGGATCCCTAGTCCCACCAAAATCCTGCAAAATGGGGATATTATCAACATTGACATCACGGTCATCCTAGATGGGTGGTATGGGGACACATCCCGCATGTATTATGTCGGCAAGCCGTCTATTAAGGCCAAACGCTTGGTAGAAACCACCTATGCGTGTATGATGGCGGGGATAGAGGCGGTTAAACCCGGCGCGACCTTGGGGGATGTTGGGTATGTCATGGAACAGCTTGCCAAAGAAAATCGCTATTCTGTGGTGCGTGATTTTTGTGGGCACGGGATTGGGCAGATTTTCCATGATGCCCCGAACGTTTTGAATTACGGCACCCCAGGGCATGGTTTAAAATTGGCCCCTGGCATGGTCTTTACGGTAGAACCCATGGTCAATGTTGGTACCCACCAAACCATTACGTTGCAAGACGGGTGGACAACCGTGACGCGTGATCGGCAACTGTCGGCGCAATTTGAACACACCATTGGCGTGACGGAAAAGGGATTTGAAATTTTCACACTATCGCCTAAAGGGTGGACGTATCCACCGTATTTGTAAGGGGGAACACATGAAAAAACCTTACACCGCAACTCCTTTGAGATTTGCAGGGCATTTTTTGGTCCCTTATCGGGTCAATATCATTTTTTATGTCTTAGGGCTTTTGCTTACCAGCATCCTCTCATATGGGGGACCTTGGGTGTTTGCTAAGATCATTGATATCGTTGCCCATACTGATCAACTAACCGCCCATAAGGTATTTATGTGGTTAGGGATTCTAGGGGGGGTAGAAATTACGCATCTTATTTTTTTACGGGGGTCAAACCTTATTTATAACAGGGTATGCCCCGAAATTCAAAAGGCCGTTGTTGAAGAAACAATGCCCTATATCTTAAAGCATGCCCCGGCGTATTTGACCCAATATCCCATTGGGAAACTATCGCACCGGGTGGATCAACTCAGTCACGAAGTAGAACACTTACTTGACTTTCTATTCGGGTGGGTTTCTAGAAGTTTAAAAATCTTAGTTCCCATCGTCTATTTAGGCCTATTAAGTCCTTATTTTTTGGCCGTCATTTTATTTTGGGGAACGATTTTAGGGATTTATTTTAGGAAATCTTCCGCCATTGTAGAAAGGGATTCTTCTGCCTGTGCCGAAATTGATTCCACCGTGCATGGGGGCTTGATTGATGTTTTAAACAATTGGTCGTTGGTGAAAAGCTTTGGGAATTTAGCGTATGAAAAAAAGAAAATGGCCCCACTCCTTCAACAAAAAAGAGAGGTGACGTGGACATTTTATAAGCACATAGAACTGACTAGATTTTTCCAACTTGGCATTTCCATTTTGTTTAAACTCAGTATGTTGGGCCTGGCCCTGTATGAATACTTAAACGGGCGGATTACCGTTGGAACGATTGTGCTTATTCTAACCTTGCAAGACGGCATTCATCAAGCGTTTTACACAATTGTTTTCAGTATGCTTGATTGGTATCGTATCACAGGGCATTTAAAAAATGCGTTAAAAATCGTCCAAGAACCACATGCGATTGTGGATGCCAAAGGGGCTAAAAATGTTCACTTTAAAACGGGGCATATTGTCTTTGACCATATTACCTTTGGGTATCAGCCGGGCAAACCCGTTTTTAACGATTTTTCTCTAACAATTAAGCCCGGGGAACGCGTGGGGTTGGTCGGGGTATCAGGCAGTGGAAAAAGCACCTTGATTGCGCTGCTGCAACGGTTTTACATCCCTTGGCAAGGCCATATTTATTTTAACAAAACGGATTTGGGTACAATTACCTTAGATTCCTTGCATCAAAATATCAGTTTGATTCCCCAAGATACCAGTCTTTTTCACAGAACATTAAAAGAAAATATTGCTTATGGTAAGCCCGATGCCACCGATAAAGAAATTATGCGCGCGGGGAAATTAGCATCCGCCCACAACTTTATTATGGACACCGAACACGGCTATGATTCTTTGGTGGGGGATCGGGGGATTAAATTGTCCGGCGGACAACGTCAGCGCATTGCGATTGCTCGGGCCATTTTGAAAAAGGCCCCCGTCTTAATTTTGGATGAAGCAACTTCGTCTTTGGATTCCGTTTCAGAACAAGCCATTCAAAAAAGTTTAAAAACCCTAATGCGGGGAAAAACCGTGATCGCCATTGCCCATCGCTTATCCACGTTAAAAGAAATGGATCGGATTGTGGTGCTCAGCAAAGGGCGTATTGTTGAACAAGGGCGGCCCGCGGATCTTTTAAAGAAAAAAGGGAAATACGCCAAGTTGTGGAAGTTGCAAACCATGCCTGCCACTGCCCCTGAAACCGATAAAAAGGATTTTCCCGCTTGATTTTCGGGGGGATTTAGGTATAATCATTTATCATGACCCTATCATCTAATCGGTTAGGATACGACCCTCTCAAGGTCGGCACACGGGTTCGAACCCCGTTAGGGTCGCCAATAAAAAATACCCCTGTTTGGGGTATTTTTTAGTGGTGCATTCCAGAGGAATTCGAACCCGTAGGGTTCAGCCGAAACAACGTGTAGGCAACGCCGTCAGGCGGCCCGTAGGGTGAGGCGTCAGCCGAATAAACCCCGTTAGGGTCGCCAAGTTATTGGCACACTTATGGGGTGAGAACCCGTGGAAAGGGCAACGAGGGAAAAAATAACCATAAAACGGTTATTTTTTACGAAATTGGCGAAGTTTTCTTAGTGAGCAAGGAAGTATAAACGTCCCGCAGCGAGCTTTAGAAAACGAGTGACCGTAGCGAAGTTTATGAGGGCGATTTTATGAAGCCCGAATATTACAAAGCAAGACAGAATCAAGCGAAAGGCGGGCGAAAGAACGCCGATAAACCTTTAGGTTTATGAGCGCAGATCCGGCGAAGCCAACCCCGTTAGGGTCGCCAATAAAAAATACCCCTGTTTGGGATAAGTTAACTTTTTTACCCAATCTTGACAATTTAGGGTAATGTGATATAATTCTTACCGTATTTTATGGAGGTTTTCATGCCAAATATTACCATTGATTCCAATCGTATTGCTTTTAATGATCTCAACATTGAAGATAAAGCCCGTGATTTAGGTCTTTTAGAACCACTCAAAGGGGTGTCTTCTTATAATGCCGGTATGTACAAAGCCGTTCCCGTTGATGTGGGGAGTCCTGAAAATGCCGAACCCCTTTTGGATGTGAAGGCCGAAGGAATTGGCAGTGTCCCGTATTATTTAACCCAAGCCCACGGCAATCCCACCTATAATAAAGATATCCCAGGGGCGCCAGATATTAATTTTGCGCGCAAGGGAACAATTGAGGCCATGAAAAAAGCCAATGCCTTATTTCAACAACTTGGGTTAGAATTAGTGGTGGTGGATGGGCATCGTTCCCCCGTCACACAAGATATTTTGTTCAAGGCCTTTCAAGAAAAATTCTTTGAACAAAAAGGATGTGGTTTATCGCAACAAACCGAAGCGAACGCCGAAACCATTTGGCCAGAACGCGCCCGCCTTGCGGATGATGCGAAAGAATTTGCGCTTAATTTTTGTTCCAGTGCCGAAAACTTTGATCCGTCTGATCCACAAACGTGGACGATTCATTCCACTGGCGGGGCGGTTGATGTGTATCTAAGGGATAAAAATTCTGGGAAAATTGTGGATATGGGCGAAGATTATTTTGATAATCCCGCCGATGTCACTCATACAAATTACTACGAAAATAAACTAGATAAAACACCCGCGGAAATGGGCTATATGAAGGCACGGCGCGTTTTATACAATGCCATGACGGCGCAAGGTTTTGTAAATTATGGTTTTGAATGTTTCCATTTTAGCTTTCAAGATCAATATTGGGGGTTGGTCAAAGGCCGGCACGCCTTGTATGGATATAAACCAAGCCCCAAAGACCTTGAAGCCCTTGCCTATCAAACGGGGAATGCCCCTCAACAGGTCAAGGGATAAATTATTTTGCGTTTGTATCGGCTAGTAATTTAGCCAATGATTCCACCTCGGCCAAGGTCAAACCGTCGGGGCAACGAAAGCTGTATTCCCCCGTGCTTTTCGTAAAATTAGCAATGATATAGCTGCCTTGATGCCCCCGCACATGGCATACCTCCCCCGTACTTAACGTGATGATTTCATCCACGGGGTATTTATTATAATCGCCAGAAATATCCACCCCTTTTTCTTTGGGAAGTGTTTTGCGGGCCGTCACTGTTTTGCCGTTTAACGGAAATTGAATTTCAAACATCCCGTGCATCGCGCGGATATCATAATTTTGCACGTTTAAAGGAAAATCAAAACCGGCTTTTTGAGTGCCACACGCGACATCCTTTCCACATCCGATCCATGGATTGGCCATCCCTACAAACCGGCCCCTATTCTCATCCGCACGTAATTTGCACGGGCAAGCACACCCCATCATCGTCAGGCAGAGTATCATCATCATTATTTTTTTCATGTTTTGTCCCCTTTCCTTTTACAGAAAGTATAAAAAGAATCTATTGCTTTGCAAGAATTATTCTGCCCCTTACCCTTTAACGTTCATAAAAGTTAGGAATTGTAAAGCCCCGCCCTTTGCCCAAAGCCCCTTTAAGAAACACCATGCTTTCAGAGATTGTCTTAGAAAGGGGTTGAGAGTTATCTATTACTTTTAAGGAAATATTGGGGAATCTTTCCCGGATTTCTTTTTTGTTTAGATGTCTATCCGTTCTTAATCTTTGGGCAATTTCTGGTAAAGACGTTCCCCGTTCTTGCAATCTACTGACAATTGTTTTTGTAGGGGCTTCCAACAAAATAATTCTGATTTCTGCCCGGGGCAAAAAGCTAGCAATTTCTTGAATACCATTCAAATCCAAAATAGAGATAATATTTTTATGCCGTAAGGAAAACTTGTTCACCCCGTATAAGTTTTCCCCATCTTGCCTTTTCAAGATAATATCTTGATTGGCTAAAAATTCTTCCTTAGAAACAAAATGATAATCAATTCCGTCTTTTTCTTCGGGTCTAGGAGCCCTTGTGGTATAAGCCAAGCTTTTAGACAACGACCCATCAAGGGCCATCAATTCTTTTCTTAACGTCGTTTTCCCCGTTCCAGATTTTCCTGTAACAATGATAATCATACAGCAAACCCATCTTCAAAAAAGATCTCCCCAGCCTTGATTTTTTTCAGAGCTGTGACCAAATACGGCACCGTCGTATCGGGAAGGGCCTCTAAATCAAACAGGTCTATCCGTTCACACTTGTCTGGTTCGTGATTTGTGACGTCCCCTGTCCATGTCCGACAGATGAAAAAGAATTGAAGATACTCTTTTCCCCCTGCCAAAGAATGACAAACTGTGGCCAATTTTAAGTCCTTAGAGGCCACCTGAATACCTGCTTCTTCTTCGGCTTCACGAATAACGGCCTGAACGAGGGTTTCGCCCCCGTCAGCATGTCCCCCTATCGCCCCATACATCCCAGCAAAAGAACAGTTTTTACGCAATTGTAAATAGAGTTTATGGTCTTTCATTAACAACAAAAAAACCCCAATTGGACATTTGAATCTTTCCATGAATTCTCCTTGACTTATTTAGGTTTTAATATATTATCAAGTATATTCTTATTTTTTATAAAGGGCAAGCGTAAAATGATTAATTCCCATGAATCTAGCCGACAGGCGTTATCCTTAAAACGCGTTCCCTTAATTTATGATCCCAAAATTTGGAAAGAAGAATATGGTCCCTATTTTCAAACAATCTTATTATTTTTAACAGGGGCTTGTAATCTAAAATGTCCTAAATGCTTTAATTGTGGCAATATGACCTCTAAAAATCACATGGATTTCGGTTTTATCCAAAAACTTATTTTGACCAATAAAAATGTTGATAAATACGATATCATGGGGGGAGAGCCTCTTTTGCATCCCCAAATTAATGATATTCTTTATTTTTTAGCATCTCAAAACAAAAAAATAGGTCTCTATACAAATGGCTTATTATTAGAAAAAGTGCCAACTGATATTAAAAATTTAAAAATCAATATGGCGTTTCATTCCATTACAGCGGAAGATCCATCTGAAAAACCTATTTCTCGTCTTATAGACAAAATTAGGGAAATAAGTACCCTATATCCCCTTAAAATTGTGTTTCTCATGACACAAAAAAACAAAAAGATGCTACCTGAATTTGTTCAATATATAGAAAAAAATTTACCTAATCTTAAAAAAATCACTCTTGGACAAGTCCGAGACGAACTTGATTATTACAATGATAACGCCCAAAATGTCATCCCGTTGGAAGAATATGCCCAGTACATTAACACCTTTATCCAAACATATCATGGCCGGTTAGATATAGATATTTTCAGTGAAGGTATTTTAGAAACACCCTATTTCCCAGTATCGCACCCCAATCAACTAAATCGTTTTAGATCTGTTTTCCCTACTGGCGACTATGTTGATTGTTTATATGAAGTAGCCTTAAGCAAAAAGAAACCCTTTGATCCAATGGTCCCTTTACCTTTCCCTCGTCATGACCGATGTCCTGTTACAGGCAGAAAACGGTGTATTACCGACAAGATAAAATTAAAGCAAATCCACCGCCCTTAAGCCATAATTTTCTTTGGCTGTATCCAAAAAAATTTTCCTGTTTAAAGGTAAAGGTATTTTATTGTTATCATGCCCTAAGGGGAAGTTATATAAAATGGGGATGGAAGTGTCTTGAAAGAAATCTAAAAACATTTCTTCCATGCTTTTTCCAAAAGGAATATGGTATTCAGGGGTTTCAAAAAACTTCCCAACAATAAGCCCTTTAATCGTTTTCAATTTTCCACAATGTTTTAAATGATACAACATACGTTCAACTTTAAAGGCGTATTCTCGTTTATCTTCAATGAACAAAATTTTATTTTCTGTATCTATCTCAAAAGGGGTGCCCAATGTATTCATCAAGATCGTTAAGGTTCCTCCCACAATTTTTCCTTCGGCTTTTCCAGGTTTTAAAACACGCGTTTGCCTCAATAAATCAGAAAAAGATTTTTCATCTGGAATACGCTTTAAAAAATTCACAAAATAACGCAGTGTTGGTTTTTGAATATCGGCTTCTAAATAGGCAATATCAATCAAATTTGGGGAAAAATACGTCTTTGTTAAAGGGGCATTTTTTAATAAAAATAAGTTCAAAAGAGTGATATCACTATATCCTAAAAAGATTTTATGAGAATTGTTTAAAATTCTTTTATCCAATTTATCTAAAATTCTAGAGGTACCATACCCCCCTTTCGCACACAAAATGATATCTGTTTCTGGATCTTCAAAAGCAGTATATAATGCCGCAATACGGGTCCGATCTGGACCTGCCATATAAGAAGAAGCTGTGGCATGAACTTGATCAGCACATTTAATATTAAATCCAATATCTTCTAGGAACTTTATCCCTATTTGTAAATATTCTTCTTTAATCCAACTAGCAGGGGCAATAATTGAAATTGTTTTTCTTTTTTCCATCTTTCCCTCCTTCCCTCTTTCTTACAAAGGATAAAAAAAATTCCTTTTTTTGCAAGGGGTATCTGCCCCCTTGTTTTTAAAAGCATCCTGTGGTATGATTTTTTAGCACAAGGGGGAAAACCATGATTTTGTTTATCATTGCTTGCTGTTTATTGATTTTGGGGTATACCGTTTATGGCGCAGTGGTGGAAAAGGTGTTTGGGATCAGCACCCATAAACCCCCGGCGATACGTCATCCCGACGGGGTGGATTATATTCCTTTCCCGACCTATAAGGCCTTTTTGATTCAGTTTCTAAATATTGCCGGTCTAGGGCCTGTTTTCGGGGCCGTTTTAGGGGCCGTGTATGGGCCAGTTTGTTTACTATGGATTGTCTTTGGATCTATCTTTGCGGGGGCCGTTCATGATTATTTATCGGGGATGTTATCCCTACGCCATGACGGGAAATCCTTGATTTATCTCATGGAAACTTATTTCGGTAAAAAAGTAAAATTTGTGGCGTTGTTTTTATTGATTTCCATGTTGTTATTAGTCGGAACAATTTTTGCCAAAAGTCCCGCCGAAATACTGGGGTTAATTACCCACACATCCATGTGGATATGGGTTATGGTAATTTTTGGTTATTATTTCACGGCCACGTTATTGCCCATTGACAAACTGATAGGTCGCTTTTATCCGGTGTTTGCGTTGTGTTTATTAATCTCTAGCATCTGTTTAATCATTGCTCTGTTTATGCGGGATATTCCCCTGTTTTTAAACTTTACACCAACCAATTTGCACCCTAACGGACTACCCGTTTTCCCGTTGTTGTTTGTCACCATTGCTTGTGGGGCGATCAGTGGTTTTCACGCCACGCAATCCCCCATGATGGCCCGCTGTTTAAAAGATGAAAAATATGGGCGTCCTGTGTTTTACGGGGCGATGATTTTAGAAGGTATTGTAGCCCTTATTTGGGCAACATTGGGTATTTCTTTTTACCCGACAACCCAACATTTACTGGCCACAATTACCGCAAAAGATGCCGGCGGAACGGTGGCGGACATCGCAACGGGATTGTTGGGAAATATCGGGGGTATAATAACGATTGCTTCGGTGGTCATTTTAGCCATTACCACAGGAGATACCTGTTTTCGGTCAGCCCGCTTAACCTTGGCAGATTTTTTGAAACTCCCTCAAGAAAAAATGAAATTTCGCCTGATGTTATCGCTTCTTGTTCTAGCAGGTGGCATCTTTTTATCCATCATCAATGTTTCTACGATTTGGTGCTATTTTGGATGGTTTAATCAAACGCTAGCGATGTTCACATTGTGGTTAGTCACGGTGTATCTTTATAAGACAAAAAAATGTTTTTGGATTTCATTCGTGCCAGCTGTTTTTATGACCGCGGTCAGTTCTGCTTATATTGCCTATGACAAATTATTTTT
>JBGUXS010000043.1:0-1914 GCA_045118155.1 Alphaproteobacteria bacterium
CGTTTTAGAAGAAGATATTGATGGGGTTAAAAAGGCCATTGCAGATGGCGCTGATGTAAACGGGGGATTGATATCTCCTTTAATGAATGCCGCCGCGTTGGGGAATGTAAAAATTGTGAACTTACTGTTAGAAAATGGGGCTGACCCCGAAAAAACAGATCAGAAGGGCAATTCATCTCTGCACTACGGTGTTATGAAGACAGAAAGTCCAGGGGTTGTGGCAACATTGTTGTCTTCCCCCAAGGGAAAGGCCCTTTTGAATAAAACAAATAAAGCCGGGATGACGCCGGTGGTTTTGGCGGTTATTTGGAATCATAAAGAAAGTCTGAAAACCCTGCTTAATGCTGGGGGGTTGGCACAAATTATCGTCAGGGCCGATCGGGTTGCGGATCTTGAAGATTGGGAAAAAGATCTTCAGGGGAAAACGGCCCTTGAAGTTGCCCGTGATGCCGAAACCAAAGAAATTTTACGGCAACACTTTCGGACCCCTAAGATCAAAAGTGTCGCTAAACAACTTGGTACTTCACAGGGGCAAGAACGTTTATAATTTTTTAAAAAGGGGGGACGAAGTCGCTACTGTTATGGTGCTTAACGCCGGTTTCTTCTAGAAATCCATGGTCAATGTACGTGCCTAAATGTTTTAAAGAACGTGTAGAACAAGGAGTAGGAAAAAGCCCTATGTTCCCACAGAATACAAGCCCTTATTTGGTTGCTAAACAATCGGGTCCCGGGAAAGATCATCAAAACAAAAGATAGGCCTTTATCCTAAAATAAGGGAACTATCTCAACAAACCGCCCCTGTCATAAGGGCGGTTTATTTATTTCTTTGCCGCTTTGCTTTTTAGGCAAATGCCCCCAAATCAAGGCGCAAGATTCGTTAAATCGGCGGATAGCGGTGCTGCGACTGATATGGTGTTTATACGCCAATTGCTTCCACCCTTTGCCACTGCATCTAGCCCACACAAGACGGCGATTGTCGGCATCCAACCACCCCAGCCACGTAAAACACACTTCCCACATTCGGTCAATTTCTTGTGGCGTTGGGATCAGCCCGTTTTCACAAAAGTCCCGATCTTCTTGTTCTGGTAGCATCCCCCCTTGGCGAAATCCCTTCGCTTTAACAGCGGGAAAGCGTCTTAGGATAGCAATGGCTTTGCGGATTTCCCTTGCCACATCTTGCAAAGAAATTACGTCCATGAATACACCTCCTTTTTCAAGGTATCAATCAAGTTTTCTACCGACCGAACATTGGTGTCTGTCAAGGGCACTGTCGTTTCAAACAAGTATCTTTTTAGGTAAGAAACAAATCCCGTTTCCGAATTATCCGACCGAAATCCCCGCCGATTGCATTCGCGGATATAGGCATTTTTGGCTTCCGTTACTTTGCTTTGATTTAGGAACTTTAAGCATAGATTATTGAGGCGTTCTGGCAACATCCAATCGCTAGGCAAAGGCTCATACGGGGGGGATTCGGGTGGTTTTTTAAAGGGTAGAACGGAAATAGGGTGTTCCGGCAAGTGTTCGTTCGGTGGGGCAGAAACAGGGGATAGAATGGGGCGTTCTAGGGGTGTTGCTGGGGAAGAAGGGCTGGGGGGGTCTTGCCCGTCCCCCCGTATGCCAACGTCAGTACGCTTTAAAGCACTTGGCGATATCCCTTGACGCGCCCCTTCTAGGGGCGGGAGGGATGACTGTTTGGTGCAATAAGGGGTTTTGGGACACACCACTGGTGTATTGACACTTGTCATCCCTTGTTCTTGCCCGTCCCCCTTTGTGCCTACGATTCCCCCTTGGGCCCGCACCGGCAGGGCCCCATTTTCAGGGGAAGAAAAAGGGCTTGCGGATAAAATTTCCCCTAAAGACGCAAAGCCCTTTCTTCTTCCCTTAACAATCCTATTATCATTCCCATTATCATTA
>JBGUXS010000044.1:0-2611 GCA_045118155.1 Alphaproteobacteria bacterium
GCCTCTTCAACCCAGTAAAATAAGGCCTTTCATGTTCGGGATCCCTTGACGCCGACCTTGAAACGGAAGGTCGGCGAGGGATGACAATAAAATGCTGCCGCAAAAAAGGCATGACGGAAGGTGGTATTCATTGTTCGGGATCCCTTGACGTTGGACGTTCCGTCCAACGAGGGATGACAAAAAGCAGAAGATCCCTTGATACCCCTTTCAGGGGTAAGGGATGACAGGAAAGGCAAGGGGTGACAGAAAAGCGGGGATACTACCCCCCCAGCGTGATGGATGATGGCTGGGTCGCAAACAAAAAAACTTGACAAACATAAAAAAGGGTGTATAATGGTATCAGTTTAATTTATGGGCGAGGAACAAAATGACCGATTCTTTTTATAATGACAATCCTGATAACGAAGCTGACTTTGAATTTTGCATTTCCCCTTATGGCAGTAAAGAAGCCACGGAAAAAGTTTGGAAAGAGCGCCAAAGACAACGGGAAGGTAAAGGCAGTGGGTCGCTGTGGATAGACCTAATGGAACAACAACACAAACGGGAACAAGAATGCCGTAACCAAGGGCAAGATCCTGGGGCGATACCCCCACGTAATTTAGGGTCTAACCGCTTTGGGCGGGGGAATCGTGGCCGCTGGAATGGCCCCGGGAACAACTAGTCCTTTTGATACCACTTCCACCAAAACTTCCACACGACGCGTCAGTTTTTCTGTTGTCCAATCGGCCGAAGATAAAAAAAGCCGTTGCCCCGGCCCTATCCCAAACCGGAACAAACGCCGATGCGCCAAGTATCGCCCCACGGGGATATGCACCGTGATGTTGGGATGGGGAATAAGGCCACACGCCCCCCGCACTTTTAATTGCACCGGCACCCCGGCCTTAGAAGCTTGATATAACGCATCCATCACATCGGGATCCGTCAGGGCATTGACTTGACCTTGGATAAGACACGGCGCCCCGTGGCGGGCTTTTTGGGTTTCGGTTGCGATCAAGCCCAGTACCTTGCTTTTCAGATTAAACGGGGCCACCGCTAATTTGTGCCACCGCGGAATAGCCCCCGTTTCTAAAAAATGAAAAAGCGCCCGTCCATCCTGTGCCACGTGTTCGTCTTGCGTACAAAAAGACGCCTCTAAAAAACTGCGCCCATGGGCTTCGTGATAATTGCCGGTGCCGATATGAACAAAAGGGGTTTTCCCCTCTATCAATAACAATTTAGCATGCACTTTAAAGGGGCATTGGGTCAGCACCTTGACCCCCGCTTTTGCCAATTCTTGGGCGATGAAGCGATTTTTTTCTTCATCCCCACGCGCTTGACATTCCACAAAAACCGTGACAGGGATTCCCCGTCTTGCCGCTTGTTTCAACAACGGGATGAAGTCCCCTTGCGCCCGATACAATGTTTGATACAGTGCCCTAGTATCGGGGGATAAAATCGCCTGTTTTAGGATGCTTTTTAACACATCCAGTTGCCCCGGCCCCGTCATCAGCCCCAAAAACTTTTCCCCCACCCCCCCATACCGATACGGCAATAAATGGTGTTCAATTTTTTCCACAACCCCTTGGTATTTCATCAATTCCCGTTCAATACGCCCCAATAACCGAATTTGATCTTGGGCGGGGACATGTTTCGCCCCCAAGGTATGGGTTTTAGCAAACAACAAACACCGCACTTTTTCCTTATCCTCCAACGCTAACGTTTTGGCTTTCCACAAAAGACGCCCCGCAAAGGAAAGGTCCCCTTTGGATGACGAAAAGTAGATCTTGTTTTGCATATCTTTCCCTTTATATCCCTTATATAGGAACAAAAAGGGGGATGTGCATGACCTATACACTTTATCTTGTCCGCCACGGGCAAGGCGCAAACGACACAACAAGATTGTATGATTTTCAACGCCCTTTATCACACAAGGGGATTTATAAAACCGGGGAACTGAAAAGAAAATTGGCAGACTTACCCCTAGACCCACCCGAATGTATTTTATGTTCCAGCGCTTTGCGGGCGCAGCAAACGTATCAACTGCTCGCCCCCCTTTACCCCAACGCCGATGTGTTTATTAAAGACAGTTTGTACTTGGCCCCCGTGGAACGCTTAAAAGAAGCGCTGGAAAACATAGACCCGATTTTTAAACGGGTCATGATTATCGGACATAATAAAGGGCTGGAAGAGTTTATGCATTATTTAAGCCCCACAAACGGCCCCGATATCCCCTTAAAAACCGCCAGTTGTGGGGTGTTAAGCATTACCGGCCGGCCGTGGCTTTTAGCCCGTGGCGATGGCCAACTGGAACACGTGGTGAATTTGTAAAAAAGGCAAGATTTCATAACATGTCACCCCTCGTTTTCGTCAGAAAACGAGGGATGACAGGTAAGAGGATGCTACGCAAAAAAGGGATGACATCTTCATCCCGTCACCCCTCGTTTCCGTTAGGAAACGTCCAGGGGTCCTTTTCCACGATATAAAAAACGACACAAACGTATAAAATAAGGCATTGGTTGTTCGGGATCCCTTGACGCGGGGGGAAGGTCATCCCTCCCGACACCTTGAAAAGGTGGCGCGTCAAGGGACCTCGTGGGGCAAAATGCCCCACGCCCCCCCGCGAGGGATGACA
>JBGUXS010000045.1:0-2738 GCA_045118155.1 Alphaproteobacteria bacterium
GGTTTTTAGCCTGAATATGTTGAATATTCTTATGGGTTCTTTCACGAATAGACGTAATAGTTTGCTTTGTTGTTCTAAGCAATTTAATAATTTGCGCATCTGGAATTGTTGGATGATTTCGTACGATCCAAGCAATCGCTGACGGTCTATCCCCCCGTTTTGCATGGGAAACATAGCGCGACCCTTTGTTCAACAATTTTTCAACCTCAGCATTTGTAAGAAGTTGTAATTGTGCCGATGCATCTTGTTCGCACCGGTGAATTTCATCCCATGTCAGTTGTTGACTGGCAATCGGATCAAAACCAACAATATTCATTGCCACATCCCCATCGGCAATTGCTTGGACTTCCAAGGGATGCATCTGACAAAAATCAGCGATTTGTTCAAAAGTTAAAGCCGTATTATCAATCAACCAAACAGCCGTTGCTTTCGGCATAAGAGGCAAATTCATTTTTCTATCCTTTCACGTTAATTTTTTGTTATTTTAACGTATTTTTTATAAAAATCAAGGTTTTTATTTTCCTTATGCTTTTAAAGATTCTGTTTAACTTTTTTTTGACTTTCTCTTGAAAGCGTGTTATCTTGTTAGAAATTGTTAGGAGTTTTACATGACAGAGGATACTAATTTAGGCCATGAACAACGGCAAATTCGTTTAAACAAGTTAAAAACCTTGCAGGATGCGGGAATTAACCCTTATCCAAATATTTACCGGCCTTCTACAACAAGTGCCGACTTACAGGAAAAGTACAAAGACTTACCAAATGACACTCAAACCGAAGATGTCGTTTGGGTGGCGGGACGCATTCGGGCCATCCGTAATTCTGGGATGTTTGTAGATGTTTACGATGCCACTGGAAAAGTTCAAATTTATACCGATAAAAAAAATCTTTCTGGGCAAGATTTAACCGTTTTTGATGCCCTTGATGTTGGGGATATGGTCGGGATCAAAGGTTGTGTTCGGCGTACCAAACGTGGGGAATTATCTGTCAACGCCCAAAGTTGGGAAATGTTGGCCAAGTCTTTATTGCCACTGCCAGAAAAATTCCATGGGCTGACCGATGTAGATACCAAGTATCGGCAACGCTACTTGGATATGATTATGAATCCAGAAACGGTACAAACCTTGATTCATCGGACAAAAATCATTGATACGGTTCGGGAAGTCTTAAACGAAAAAGGACTTTTAGAGGTTGAAACCCCTGTCTTACAAGTCATTAAAGGGGGGGCAACGGCTCGGCCATTTATCACACATCATAATACCCTGGATATGGACTTGTTCCTACGGGTTGCCACTGAATTACACTTAAAACGTTTAATTGTTGGGGGGCTTCCTGGGGTTTATGAAATTGGACGTGATTTTAGAAACGAGGGGATGGATACACGTCATAACCCTGAATTTACCATGTTAGAAGCTTATTGGCCTTATAAAGACTATAATGACATGATGACATTGTTTGAAGAGATTGTAGAAAAGGCCTGCTATAAAATACATGGAACCACCACAATTAAGTTTGGGGATAAAGAAATCAACCTAAAAGGCCCCTATCCCCGCAAAACAATGGCAGAACTTGTCAAAGAACATACAGGGATTGACTTTATGGCTATCACGTCAGATGAAGAAGCCCGGGCAAAGGTTAAAGAATTGCATATTGCCTTACCTTCAGAAGATTTGGATTGGGGGCATTGCTTGGCGCTTATTTTTGAAGAAAAATGCGAAGAATATCTGATTCAGCCCGTGCATGTTATTGATCATCCAAAATCTATGTCACCCCTTACAAAAGCCCACAGAAATGGGGATGAACGCCTTGTAGAACGATTTGAAACTTACATTAACGGATGGGAACTTGCCAATGCCTATTCGGAATTAACCAATCCTTTGGACCAGCGCGAACGCTTTGAAGAACAAGTCAAAGCCCGTGAAGCCGGCGATGATGAAGCCGACATGATGGATGACGACTTCGTCACAGCGCTGGAATACGGGATGCCCCCGACCGGTGGAATCGGTATCGGGATTGACCGGTTGGTCATGATTTTAACCAACAGCCCGTCTATTCGGGATGTCATTGCCTTTCCAACAATGCGTAAAAAATAACAAAAAAAGGGAGATTTTTCATGGATACAAAAAAAACATTAAAACAAACCGAACAAAAGGTTCAAGCTTGGTATCAGGCCTATACAGATTTAAACACACCTGTTTTGACGTCAAAATATGCACTTAAAGTGCAACCTTACGCCAAATGGGTTTATATTGTCCTAACAATCTATTTCGCTTTTCGTCTAATTCAAGCGGCTTTTACCCTCTTTTCAGGGGACATTTCTCAAGCGATTATTTCTGTGGTCATTACTGTTGCTGAATTCGGTGTCTTAAGAATGTGGTGTGAATATTTGGTCAATGTACCGGCCTCATTTTATCAAAAGACAACCTCAACGGCACACACAAAACCGCAAACTGTACCAGCGCAATCGGTTCAAAAACCAAGTACAAAAAAGCCCGCAAAAAAGGCAAAGAAATAGTTCTTGTAGCTCAGTAGGATAGAGCGTGGGATTCCTAATCCTGAGGCCGTGGGTTCGATTCCCGCCAAGAACGCCAGATAAAAAAGCCATCGTATTAGCGGTGGCTTTTTAGATGGGGGGGGTGTCGTAAGACACCGAACCCAATGGGGTCGTCAGATAAAATCAAGGCACGTTTTGCGTTGATTTTATCGGAATGGGACCCGTTTGCAAAGCAAATGGGAAT
>JBGUXS010000046.1:0-3804 GCA_045118155.1 Alphaproteobacteria bacterium
CGAGGCTGCCCCCTAGGCGAGGCTGCCCCCTAGGCGAGGCTGCCCCCTAGGCGAGGCTGCCCCCTAGGCGAGGCTGCCCCCTGCCCCCATAAGGCTATTTGTGACTGTCACAAAAAACGACATTGTGACAGTCACAAAAAATCTGGGCTATTTTGCCCTTTAACGCAAATCCCGAAAAATCTGGAGGGAAAAATGGAACAGTACAAGAACAGGAAAAAAATTGAAAATTTGCTGATTGCGCTGGGGATGCGCGAACAGGAATGTCAACACTGGGCTGGCGTTTTGGGCAAATTTGATGGGTTGAATTTTTGCCCGGATTGCGAACTTCGGTACTATCTGGGAATGTTTCGCCGGTATTTGGACAATCGGCACGAAAGATGGTCCTCTGGACACAGCTATGCCGCATGTTTTTACATGTGGCAAAACTTGGCAAAAATCTGGGCTTGGCGTCAAACTTTGACAAGGGAAGAACGCTGGGCTTTGAAAGGATTCTGAAAAAATAATCTTAACAGGGAAAACGAATATAGAATAAATATTCGTTTTCCCGATTAAGGTTGTTTTTCTGATGATTTTTATAAAATTGGAGAAAAAGATGATTATTAGATGGCTTGGTTGTTATGGGAAAAAGGGAAGTTTAACAGACGCATTGAATTATGAATTTGAAAATGCGCAAAAAGCAGTATGCGCAGAAAGATTGTTAAAAGCAAAAGGGAAAAAATCTGGCGTTCCTGAACATTCCCGAATCGGCTTATTAGTAAAAAATTCAGCCGTTGTAAGGCGGTTCAAAGAAGACGTTTACTCTATCAGAAATAAACAAGGATATTTAAGAAAAACCCGTAAAGACTGCGGTGGTTTTGGTTCGCATACTGAAGTCTGGGTTTTACCGCAATACTGCGGTATTGTGGTGCGCGACAAATGGGCAAGCATTAGTCGCGATGCGCAAAAAATTGTAAAAGATACAGCGAATAAATATAATTTGCCGGTCTTTGTGTTAGCAAATGGACAATTAAACGAAATATAATTTCATAAAATGGAGGATAATGATATGAATGTTTAATTGCTCTGTTATGGTGAAACTCCATAATGGGGCCGGGATGCAATTCCCATGTCTGCGGAAAAGGACGCAGTATAAAAATATCCTGTGCGTTTCACGGAAAAGCGCAAAGTAAAGATATTCATTCCGTCGGGTCTGCTATTGCTCGTTAGCCTCTGGGATGCTAGATAGCGGGGATATGGGCACGTTCCTTCAATAATGTAAAGTATCTGAAAGATACAAGTGCCCTCAATCTTTGGAGGCTGTATGTCTAGGCAAGAGTTAAGAGAATTTTTGCGGATTACGATTGAAAACGTAAATCCGTCGCTGTCCAGAGAAGACGCTGATTTGCACTTCAGGCTTTGCCGTTGTCAAGAATATCTGACGATGGTAGAGCGACATTTCGCGGAAGAATGGGAAGATTTCAAGATTCTTCTGCACACCTGCATAAAGGGAAACACTATCGCTGAAGTAGCGGTACGCATGGCGATAGATAAAACTACACTGTAAAATAATTTTGGCAATCCTGCCATTTTGAGCCTTTCCCATTGGAGGATATTATGAAGGCTTCTGCTACTGTTCTGTTTCCTGAAGTTCCCTCTGTCATCGGTACGGAGAAATTGTCGAAAGAGTTTAAGGTAAAATTTGGAAGGCTTTACGCAAAAGAGCGTGCTATTTATAGCACGATATATGACGAATGGGACAGGGGGCCGGGTTATCCGACTAATTTGTCCAATGGGGATGGGGCATTAGGATATTTGAAATGGTTTAAGGAGAAAATTCAGGAAGAAGGTGTGCTTGTACTCAACAGATGGCTTGAGTTAATTTGTGACCATGAAGAAGAAGGGCCGAAAAACTTTTGGGCGTCTTCCATATTGCTGGAGATTGCCCTACTTTGTCTAGAAGAATTAGGAGTTAAAGACCCCTGGTCTTACCGTCATTCCTACTTTAGTGTGTGGGATTTTGAAGAAGAGGAAGAAGATATTTGGGATAAGTATGCTTTTTATGACGCTCTTTATAATTAGGAGGCTGTCATGGAAAAATGTAAAGTTATCTTTCGGCCCACCGTTGTCCCTTCCGCAAAGGAGCAATATTTTGACCTTTCGCGGTACTTCCAAGAGCAGGGGGACTTGTATCTAGCTGATTTCTATAAAGAATTAGCAGAAAATATGTGACAGTCACAAAACGATTTTTGAAATTTGACAAATCCTCAAAAAAGGGGATATGGGGGGGTAAAATACCTTCCAAAAACGAATTTTGAAAATCGGAAAAATGCCAGAAAAGGGGGTATAGGGGGGTAAATGCAATGGTGCTTTGCCCTTCCCTTCCCCACAACGCTCATAGGAGGGCGTTATGGAAAAGATTAGTTTTGAGGAACTTCTGGGCCTTTCTTGTGTTGTCAAGGAGGAAGAGGCGAAGCAGGAAAAAGTCATTAACCTGCGGACAGAAGACATTTTGCCAGAGTATCACGCGATGCTCTTTCAGGTATTTATGAGGGGGTAATTATGAAGTATATTCTCAAGCGCAGAGTGTCCCCGGAACACCTACCGGGGTGGAAAATTGAACCGTGCTCCCCATTTGAGTTATCTGGGGTAGTATCGGAGGCCGTGATTTTATTCTGGAAGACTGCGGAAAGTTTGTCGGATTTTTTCAGTCATGCCGGATTAGCCGGGTGGACACTGGAAACTCTGAATTACAAAACAGAGTTCCCGGATGATTTCAAGCCGGAAGACGTTGTTTATTTCATCTACTGCCCTACTCCCTACACGTTCCAGTTTTGGAAAGGGCAAAAACTAACGGAGGGGTAAATGTTAGACAAATCCATCGTGTCGGGCAAAGAACACCGCAAAGAATACTATGATTCAAGGCAATTTGACCGCACTTGTCGCGCTCACGGTAGTTGCGACTGGTGCAGGATGACCCGTACCTACAAAAATCGCCGGGCAGAGTTCAACAGCAAAGAAGCCCTTGAAACCTTCCTTCGGGAAGATGCAATGGGGCTGATTTGAAAATCAAAATTCGGGAATTTTTGAAAAAAGGGGATATGTGGGGGTAAAGCATGAGCCTAACCCCCCTTCACCCCAAAACGCCATAGGAGGGCGTTATGAAAGTAGAGAAATTTCGCTTTTTTCGGTACGATGTACTGGAATACCCCGATGGACAATTTCAAGTCAATAAAGGGGTTCTCTGCAAAGATTTCGCTACGTTTTCCGTGGATGATAGCGGGAATGTAGTAGATGACGATTATTTCATTCTGGGGGTAGTCCATGATAAGTGGGTGAAGGATGATATTGACCTTGGTATTTGGGACGGTGGGGACACCGGTACAACTATCGAAATCGAGGAATCCAATACCGGCTGCCCTGTCGGAAAGCTGGTTCCAGAATCAGAAATCTGTGAACCACTGTAAAAAGGGGTATAAGGGGGTAATATGTACACTCATTTGCCTCAATACAAAGATGTTTATCCAAGGTACGAAAATCGGCAGATAGAATACTATCGCCGCCGACAAGACCTTCGGTTCCTGCGGCAATATGAGGAGTTTGACATATATGTCGCAACCAACCTGACCCATATTTACGGGGTATATGGGGAGGATGAAGACCAATATATCCCGGTGTTCTTGGGGTTCGCTATGGACAGCGAAACCCCGTGGATTAAAGAGGCTATCAGTACCCTTAAAAAGTGGAGGTATCTGAAATGAGGATTAGAATTGACTGGGAATCTATAATAGAGACCATGATTACAGGAACCGTACTTGTAGCTTTCGC
>JBGUXS010000047.1:0-26633 GCA_045118155.1 Alphaproteobacteria bacterium
CTTAAAGATTAAGGAAGAAAGCTATCCGATTTATGGGCCAGTTTCGCTGACGGATACGATTTTTGCTTTAGGGCGTAAAGGGGTGGCCATTAACCGGTATAAAGGCTTAGGGGAAATGAACCCTGAACAACTTTGGGAAACAACGTTGGATCCAAACGCCCGGCGTTTGTTGCAAGTCAAAATCACCCACCAAGAAGATGCAGAATCGGTGTTTTCTTGCCTGATGGGGGATGTGGTAGAACCCCGGCGTGATTTCATTCAACAAAACGCCCTGGAAGTCTTGAACTTGGATATTTAAGATCTTCTTTGTTATTCCTTGATTACAAAGAGCATTTTTTCTGTTATCCCTCAATTGTGGCAGAAATCGTCAAGGGATTTTCCGCTTGTTTAATGTTGCCCCTTTGGGGCAAAACCAGAAGATGCCTTGATTCCTCCTAGCGGAGGAAAGGCATGACATACTCTAAAAAACGCGGTGCCTGAATCAGACACCGCGTGATTAACAAGAGAAAGGAAAAGTTCTTGTTATCTTTGATTAGCATTCATAACAGCATTAATAACGCTGGATGGTCCAACCATTGGAGTTGAAGGATTGGTTACACCAGAATTGTCTATTCCTGTTTTAATCCTATCAGCGACATCATGACGGTTCATGATGTCTGTTACATTTATAGTCCCATCGCCCGTGCCTGGTCCATAGAAACCTCCTTGTCCATCGCCCATGTATTCACTACTTCCAACCTTAATTTTTGAAAGCATATTGTCCTTAAATTCAAGCGTGACATCAGTTGATTTGTCTGGTGTTCCAAACATGGTCACGGATCCATCTTCATTGGTTTGTGACGTAATGTGGTTTCTTAAGCCCGGGCATTGATTAAACAACCCATTTTCCCCCGTGAAGTCAACGGGTTCATTTGTTGTTAGGTTCTTCCATTGTCCGTCCTCATTTACATACGTATCAGAACCATGTGTGATTTGTACGCTACTGACGCTCCAATCGTAGCCGTCATTTCCTTGATAGGTTGTTGCCAGTGTGGACGTTGGTGCCAGGGGCGGTTCTGTCGTCGGTTCAGGTGTTGGTGTTACCACCGGTTCGGCTGTTGATGCCGGTGTAGGTTCGGTTGCTGGTGTTACCAACGGTTCTGTTGATGCCGGTGTAGGTTCGGGTGTTGGTGCCGGTTCTGTCGCCGGTTCTTGTGTTGGCGCTTCTGCAGGTTCTTGTGCCGGTGTATCCACATTTTGCGGGTTTTGATTTGTTAAGGAATCAGCGGCATTGGCCAAAGCTTGCGGACTGTTGATAAAAGCCCCTATTATTTGTGTAAAGGATTTGACTAATTCTAAGAAGATTTGCAAGAACTGAAATAGTTGTTTAAATTCATCTGGTAACCCATCCAAGGCGTTATCATCGGGTGTTTTAGTGTCATCCGTTGTCTTATCATCCTTATCTGTGTCATTCTCATCGCTCTTGTCGGGGGTATTCTTTGTCTTATCGTCCTTGGTTTTATCAGGACTTTCTATTGTGTTAGTATTCTTATCTTTAGGTGGGTTTTTCTTGACGGCCTCTATGACCTCATCGGGGATATCCTCTTCACTTCCATACGCTTTTGTTAAGGCATCCATTAAGTCGTTGGGGATTTTATTTTCGTCATTGGCATCTTCTGGTGTATCATTCGCAGGTTCCTCTGCTACTGATTCTTCCTCAGGGGGCTCTTGTGCAGGGGCCTCAGCGGTGTTTCCGTTTTCAGAAGGTGTCATACTTGTTTGTAATTTCTCAATAGCGTCTTTCAAAGTATTTAACGCCTCCATGACCCCCTGCCATGCACTTTGTTGTGGTGTTGTTTCCGGTGTTGTTTCTGCCATAGGTCCCTCCTTAATAATCCCCTTTTTGTTCCAAAATATGTGAGTTTATACAATCTTGACATCAAGTCTTACTCTAAAATCGTTAAAATAGGGTTAATGGAATGTATTTTTTTTAGGAAAAAACCTTTTTTTATCTCTTAGGGGAAAGAGATCTTTGTCATGCCTTTGACGTTTCCTGTCGGAAACAAGGGGTGACATATGAAAAAAAGAAGGCGCGGGGGGGGGATGACATGTTGCATTTCTGACGAGAAGGGGAAGAGGGGTATTTTTTTCTTGAAAAAAAGGTCAAAAGGGGGTATAATAACACCCTGTTTTTATTAAAGGAAATGGGATGCTTGATTTTGATGTTATTGTGGTAGGGGGCGGTCATGCGGGGTGCGAAGCGTGCACCGCGGCAGCGCGGGTTGGGGCTAAAACGGCCCTTGTGACCCACCATATTGCCACAATTGGGGATATGTCCTGTAACCCCGCGATTGGGGGCTTGGCCAAAGGGACCGTTGTCCGGGAAATTGATGCTTTGGACGGGGTGATGGGTCGGGTGATTGACAGGGCCGGCTTGCAATTTCGGATCTTGAATTTATCCAAAGGGCCGGCGGTGCAAGGCCCCCGGGCGCAAGCCGATAAAACCGTGTATCAACAGGTTATGCAAGAAACCTTAAAGAATTACCCGAACTTGACACTGATAGAAGGGGCGGCCGAAGGTCTTGTCTTTGATGACACGGGTGTTCATGGGGTGAAAGTTGGGGGAAAGGATATTTTAGCTAAAACAGTGGTTTTGACAACGGGCACGTTTTTAAACGGGGTGATGCATACAGGCCCCAAGCAAACCTTAGGGGGGCGTTATGGGGAACAAAGTTGCCTTGGTATTACACCGGATTTAAAAAAGTTAGGCCTGACCTTGCAACGCCTTAAAACGGGAACACCAGCTAGACTTGATCGGGATAGTATTGACTTTACGGTATGCCAACGCCAAGACGGGGATGACGATCCGAAACCGTTTTCCTTTATGTCAAATGATTTTCACCCGAATCAAGTGCCGTGCTATATCACTCATACCACGGGTGAAACGCACCGTATTTTACGGGAAAATCTTAGTAAAGCCCCCCTTTATTCTGGTCAGATTAAAAGCATTGGGCCCCGCTATTGCCCCAGTATTGAAGATAAAATCGTGCGCTTTGCCGATAAAGAATCCCACCATGTGTTTTTGGAACCAGAAACGCGGGATGGGAATAGTTGGTACCCGAACGGAATTTCAACGTCTATGCCCGTAGAGGTGCAAGAGGCCTTTATTCGCACAATTCCTGGCTTAGAAAATGTAAAATTTTTACGGTATGCCTATGCGATAGAATATGACCTTGTGGACCCTCGGCAATTAAAGAAAACCCTAGAGCTTAAATCTGTACCGAACTTGTTTTTGGCGGGACAAATTAACGGAACGACGGGCTATGAAGAAGCCGGTGGTCAAGGTCTTGTCGCTGGGGTGCATGCGGGGTTAAAGGCCTTAGGGAAAACAGATAGATTGGAACTAGATCGGACGAACAGTTATCTTGGGGTCATGATTGATGACATTACCACGTTTGGGGTAGATGAACCCTATCGGTTATTTACCTCGCGGGCGGAATATCGTTTGACTGTGCGGGCGGATAACGCGGATTTGCGCTTGACGGAATTGGGCCGAAAAATAGGGTGTGTTGGGGACGATAGATGGGAATCCTTTATTCAAAAGAAAAGGGCCGTTGAAAAGACTTTGCAGACGGTGCAGGGGATATCTTATACCCCGAACGCTTTGAAAGAAAAAGGGCTTCACTTTTTAGAACAAGGGCGCAAATCGGCGTTTGAACTTCTTAGCTATCCCGAAGTCACGTGGGGGACCCTGACGGCCTTGTGTCCAGCATTACGCGGGGTGCCGGGAGAGGTCGCCGAACAAGTGATGATAGAGGGAAAATACGCCGGTTACCTCAATCGCCAAAAGGCCGATATTGCCGCCTTTAAGCGGGAAGAAGGGCTTGAAATACCAGAAAACCTTGATTATAAAAATATTGGGGGGCTATCGGCAGAATGTGTGGGGCGCCTGATGCGGGAACGGCCGTTAACGATTGGGGCAATGATGCGTTTACCAGGGATTACCCCCGCCAGTGTGACAGCCGTCTTGGGGTATATTAAGAAAAATATAAAAAAATAACTTGACAAAATATTGTTTTTATGATACCATGAAAAAATAACTCCCCCCACATCGGGGAATTTTGTTATTTGGGAAAGGGAAAGAAGAATGGGTGATCAAAAGCAATTTTATCAATTTTATGAATCCTTAGGGGATGTCAAATTTGTTTTAAATTTGGATAAAGAAGATCCTATGTTTGATAAAAAACTAAACTTTTTTAAGACAGTGATAAGTTCTGTTAGACGAACAAAAAATAACCTCGCAGAAAATTTGTGAAACACTTTAAAACAGCCGCTAAAGCAGATATTTTAGTAAGCTTTGATAACGATATGCCAGTGGAAATGGGATTTTCTAAAGGGAACCCTGATACATATCTTGTGATAAGCGGGGAATATCTTAAACGTGAGCGACCTTTTGGAAAGGGAAAAAATGTTGGATGGGTGGATGGTGCCCTGTTACATGAAATGAAGCACTTTATTCAAACCAAAGAAAAGAGACATGTTGATAATGTTATTCAACCTTCTGCTCAAGTAACGGTAGCGCTTTTGATGGAATTAGAGGCCTATAAGTTTTTAGATGACATGGCAAATGTGCCCTTTTCTGTAGATGAGTGGATAAAAAATAAATTTAAACGTTATGAAGGAAATTTTCAGATTTCTTCATGGGCCTATCATCATCCTAGAAATCCAGATGAAATTTATGAAATCTATGCTGATAAGTTAGGGATCTCTTTTGAAACGATAAAAGGTTGGGAAGCCCAATTTCGTCAAAAATATCCGGACCATGAAGTTCGCACCGAAGGGGATACGACTTATTACGAAGGGGTTGATAGAACGGTTGTTGTAAAAAAAACACCAGAAGGAACAGAACTTGATTATATAAATAAAGATTTTGTTTCAATTCTTAAAGGCAAAGTAGCTAAAGTGCATTTGGTCTTTGATCCTAAAGGGAACTTAAAAACAAATGAGATCGTGTGTGTAGATTTTATTCAATTTACGGAATACAAATCAGATTTTGAATGGAATTCTGTTACGGTTGTGAAAAATGATGGGGTCATAGAACGGTTGTCCATGTGTGAAGGGGGACAAGAATGTGTCTATGAAAGATGGGATGAAGGCCAATATACCACTTTGTTGAAGGACAGATCCTGGAATATTATTCTACCCGATAAAAAAGACTTTACTTTGGCTGATGGACGTAAATTTTCAATCCAGTATGACCAAGCGGGGAAGATTATTATCCCACCCGAACCGGAAGTGGGAAAGCGCACTGTGGCAAAACAACCCAGTGCCCCTAATCCCCAACAACAAAACACATCAGGAAAGTAAGGGAAGATTTTTTTTAGGTCTTTTCAAAGGGATAGGAATTTCCTATCCCTTTTTTTATGGGGTTTAAGATAAAATTAACAGTTTGTGTGCTAGAAAACATCAAGTTTTTCCAAGGTAAGGAGAGCGCATGGCACAACGTAACCTCGTAAAAAAATTTGAATTAGATTTAGCTATTTTAAAGGGGGACGAAGCCGGTATTCGGAACGCGATTGACAACGGGGGTGATTTGGACCGCTCTTTAGCGAGTTTGTATGGGGTTGCCCCAAAGACACTCATGACATTAGTTTACACCTTTGGGGCCAATATTAATGCCCGGGGGCCAGGGGGGCGAACGTTGCTGATGCACTTGGCGAGCAACGGTCCGTCCAGTGCCGAAACCATGAGGGTGGCTATGATGTTAGGGGCCCGGGCGCGGGCTAGGGATGACGGGGGGTGCACGGCTTTGATGTATGCGGCGCGCCAAGGGAATGTGCCAGGGCTTGAAATTTTGTTAAACGTGGATGCGAAGATTAACCTAGGGGATGATATGGGCAAGACCGCCTTGATGTATGCCGCAGAACGGGGGCAGGCTAAAGCTGTGCGGGTGCTGTTAGAGGCCGGGGCCGATCCTGACCTTGTGGATGATAACGGGAAAAATGCGTATGCGTATGCCCGGCAATCGGACATCGTCGGGCCGGTGCAAGTCGTCAAAGACTTGTTAATTCATCACAAGCCCGCCTTGGTGTCTTGGCAAAACGATAGTGTTGACCACATCACAAGGCCCCCATTTTTTTAAAGTCCCAAAAATATAAAAACAACTTGACAAAATATTAAGGTGTGCTAAAATCTATCTTTATATTTTGACTTAAAGGGAATAGGGTTCATGTTGGACGATTTAACGGGCGATGACAGCGCAAATTGGGTTGATTTTAAAAGAACGGTCTTGGCTTTTTCGGCCTTAGCGGGGGCCTTAGGGATTGGGGGGATTTTTGTATCGCAGCTCCCTGAACACCCTGTGCCGGTGCCGGCCAAAATTGTGCAAAATGATATTCCAAAAGTTCCCCCCCTTTTCCCGCAAGCCCCCCGGTTTGAAGAGGGGCTGCAAGATTTATGGACCCCGCCGGAAGAGCTCAACGGCTTACCGGCCCCAGATTTTAATACGGACGAATTGGTTGGCGAGGTGTTTATTTTCCCCGAGGCCGCCACCAAAGAACAACTGTCTTTTTTTCGGGGACTTGTGAAAACCCTAGCTTCTACCCCGACCGGGGCCCGGATTTTAAAGGATTTAAAAGGCAAAAAGCAATCCATTTTGGAATTTTCCGACAAGGGGGAATGGATTAGGTTCGGGATGGCATTTGGTTCCCCCAGCTTTATCACGGTCAATGCCAAGTTGCCTCAGCAACTTCAAGGGGCCGATGAGGCAAAAAAGGCAGATATCAAAAACGTGTCGGTTTTGCATTTAGGGGTGGCGCTGGCCTATAAAAAACTGGATTTAGAGGGCCGAACCTCTTATCACTTCATCAATCCCTTGGATCGGGCCGAAATGGCCTATTATGAAGCCGCCTTTGGTCAGCTTTTGCAACAAAAAATCGCTGAGGAGCTAACGGGGGTCAAGGGCGACCCTAAGATTTTATGGCCTGTGCTGGAACAATTTGCCGATGCCAGTGTCAGTTATGAGATGGTTTTAGGCGGGAAAAATTTTTCAGACGCCCTGACGTATTATCGCGCGGTTTTAAATATTGCCCCCGAGGACCAGCAAAAAATCTTTGAGGCCGCTAAAAACAAAGTTCAAAATTGGACACAGGAAGACCTGAAAGAACGGGGGATGATTTATCGGGCCTTTGATAAAGACAAGCAGGTCACGACACGGGTGGATATCATCCCGTTTGTGGATGGGGGAAAACTTGTTGGGGTGCAGTTTTTGGGTCCCCAAAAGCCCCTTAAAAATGTAAAAGAAAATCTGTATTGGTTGGATAAAAACGGGAAAGTGCGCAAAACAAAGGCGCTTTATGAAGACGGCACGTGGGTGGAACGTGAACCTGGGAAACCCCTTATGCAAGGGCGGGTTGAATTTATCTCAAGTGAAAATACCCCCCAAAGAAATACAGAGGTAGATTTTGTAAATCCTGTGGCCCGGCGGACAAGCCCCGCGCCCCAACAACCAACGTCTGTGGCGGATCAAAAGGTCCCCCAGGCCCCCCAGGCCCTCCAGCAGGATTTAAAAGGTATTTAAAAGGGGATGATTTGCCCCGGAGTTTTTTTAAGAGAGGATTCATGACACATAAAGAAGAAAAAAATGACATAGGGAACTTGCCCACAATCTTGGGGGGTGTTGTGCCGATTTTAAGTTGTTCCCTGATGGTAATAGGCAGCTGTCTTGCCGATGGATGTCAACATACCCAAGAAAAACAACCCACCCCCCAGCCCGTGATGACGGTCAAAGAAAAGGATTTAGATAGGCCCCAAACTAAGCCAACGAAACCGCGCCGAGTGTCCGGTCAACGGGGACATTCTAAAACGGGGCAACAGCGCTAGCGTTTTTTTTTAGCGAACACTTGTCGGGGGAAAGGAAAACCTTTTCCCCGGTTTTTTATAGGGGCTTAACGCAAAATTAACTTTTTGGGGCTATCCTAAAAAAAAGGAGTTTGTGCTATGCCCAAAAAAGGAAATGCTTTAATCATTGAACGTGGAGTACACTTGGCCAAAGAAAAAAAAGGGGAGTTGTCAGAGCGGGCCGCTCAACGTATGCAACAAGTCCTTACCAAAAACGAACATGGGGTGACCCGGGTGTTTGTGGCAGGGGGATCCCGGGCTGGGCGTGAACCTATTTATGTGCAAGAGGCGTTTTTGCTGGGGAAGATTATCGCTAAAAAAAAATACCGACTTGATTTTGGCCTTTCTAGTCAAGGGATTATGGGGGCCGTGGCAAAAGGTATGCAAGAAGTCCTATCCCCGAAAATGTACCGAAAGCTCCCTATTTTAGGGATCACGACCAAGCGCTATTTGGCTTTTGAAAAAAAAGATGCCTTTTTGGATGCCATTGGACACGTGATTGTGGCTAAAACTCTGGAAGAACGTAAGAATCAACTCTTGCAGGCGGATTTTGTTTTGTTCGCCCCAGGGGGAGTCGGAACGTTGGACGAATTGGTGTATGATTGCGTGTCTATGCAAGACGGGGCTTTGCCTTTTAAACCCTTTATCTTGTTTAATGTAGAAGGATTTTTCTATCATATTGTGGAATTTTTAAAATCTATTACTTGGAAGGGCTTTGCCGATGAAGTGCCATTTATTGTTGTGGAAGACAGCTTTGAAGCCGGCGTGGCGTTTGATGCCCTTCCTTTATATTACCACAAGGATGATACAAAGGCCGAAGGGATGAAAGCCATTAAACAAATGATTTATGACTTGCCTTATATCATCGCGGAAAAAAAGAAAACACCGAAAGTTAAGGTAAAAACAATTGTGGATAAAATCATGAAAGCCCGGCGTAACGCAAAAAAAGAAAAGTATAAAATCTTACTGAATACAATAGAAGAAGTTTATTTAAACAAAGAAATTGAACGTATGTATGACCGAATGGCGCATTCGGCCCACGATATGACGATGGTGAATGATAAATTGCATTTGTTAAAGTATAAACGCAAAGGTCTGTAAATGGATTTTATCAATTTGCCGATTTTCTTGTTTGCGTTTTTACTGGGGGGCAGTGTCTTAGCCTCTTTGTTGTCTTTCCGTATCGGGATTCCTTTGATTTTGGCTTTTTTAGGAATTGGAGTGACGGTGGGGGAATCTGGTTTGGGGTTAGTTTCGGTTCTCAGTCACCCCAAAAGTGTGTTTGCCTTAGGGTCGGTGGCGTTGGCGTTGATTTTATTTGATGCAGGGTATCAAACCCCTTACCGAAGTTATCAAAAAGCCGCTGTACCCGCTATTTTATTAGCAACCTTAGGGGTGGCGTTAACGGCTTTGATATTGGCCCCGATTGTCGGAATAATGATGGGAACGGGTTTGTTGTTTGCGTTGCTCTTAGCATCGGTGATTAGCTCTACCGATTCGGCCTCGGTCTTTTTTATGTTACGATCGCAAGGTATTGCCATTAAAGAACGCTTGAAAGCAACCTTAGAAATTGAATCGGGGGGTAATGACCCGATGGCGATTTTCTTGACGTTTATGTGCTTGATGTTGCTTCAAAATGTAACGGCAGATCCTTTGCAAACGACGGGTATGATTGTGAAATTATTTCTTTCTCAATTTTGTATCGGGGTGAGCTCGGGGGTCTTATTGGGGTATGTGCTAAGGCATATGACAAATAAGCTGAATTTAGAATTAGCCCTGTATCCGATTTTTGTATTGGCAATGGCCTTATCTGGATTTGCCTTGACGAATATGTTAGGGGGTAGTGGATTCTTGGCTTTATACATTGCGGGTTTTATTTTGGGAAACGGCCATGTGAAGGCATATACCCCGATCTTGAAGTTTCAACAAACCCTGACGTGGTTGTCCCAGATTTTATTGTTTACGTCTTTGGGGTTGTTTGTAAAATTACAAGATATGACACAAGAAATTTTTCCCGCTTTGGCTATTGGGGCCGCTTTGATGTTTGTGGTTAGACCCCTGATGGTGTTTTGTATTTTGGGGGCATTTAAAAACTATGGGTTTAAAGAAAAGGTTTTTGTGTCGTTTGTGGGGTTACGGGGGGCGACGTCTGTGCTACTAGCGATTGCCCCTATTGTGGTCGGGATAACAGGGGCCCAAGATCTATTTAATATCGTGTTTATTATGGTGCTGATTAGCTTAACGTTTCAAGGATTTTGCCTTAATTGGGTGGCAAAAAAATGTGGGGTAGGGTTACCGGTTTTATATACCCCCCCAGAAGCTGTGCAAATAGATTTACCTGGCCTTGTGGATAGTGCCCTTGTAATGTATAAGTTGAATCCCACATCCGGTGTGTTAAATGGCGAAAAAATGCCGTCATGGGTACGTCCCGTTTTAATTATTAGATCAGGGGTTTCTTATACACCAACACGAATTCGGCGATTTAAGTTAGATGATTTAGTATATGTATTTGCCCCGTCGGATAATCGGCGCCGAGTGTTAGACCATTTATTTGGGGAAGAAACCATTCAAGGGGCCGTGTCTATTTTAGGGGATTTTCCCTTGTCCCCACAAACGACTTTTCAAGATATTGAACGTTTGTATGGGGTGCATTTGCCGGATGCCTTAAAACTACAAACTATTGCCGAATTAATCGCCAAGGAATTTGAAGATGTTGGGGTAGGGGACAGGTTAAGTTTGGGGGCTATTGAATTAGTGGTGCGGGCGTTAAAAAATGGGGTGCCAACCCAAATCGGGTTAGATGTAGATCCTGCTAGGACACATAAAACCCGTAAATTCCTACCGTTTAGACATAAGAAGATTGTATAAAATCTAAGGGGTTAGAAAACTCATCGCTTTACGTTCCCATTCTTTGGCATCGTCTTGATGGTTCCAACCCATGCGTTCAATTTCTGCCATCATTAGGGCAATTTCTGGGGTAAGAGCATATTGAGCTAAATAGGTTTCTAAGGTTTCTTTGGCCACCCCCCACAATTGACAATCAATGGCGGTATCGGCGTTTAATAACAGAGAAATTTTATCCATAGGGGCTTTTTTGGTTAAGTCCTTGACTAATTTTAAGCGCTTGGAAGGGGGCTCTTTGGTTAAGGTATGCCGAAAGGCCTGATAAATTTCCCAAGACGGAGCCAGTTCATAGGCTTTTTTCAAAATAGATCTTGCCTTTTTAGGTACTTCCTTCGCATAAGCCAAGGTAATAGATTCATTATCAGGGGCCAAAGCATAAGCTTCTTTAAACTGGCCTTGATGAAACAAAATATCGGCTTTTTTCTGTCGGTATTGTTCTTTTGTTAACGTAAAGCGGTCTTTTAAGATATTTAAGGCCGTTAGGGCCTCATCCCAATTTTCTTGTAATACAGCCAATTGATAAGTTTCCTTAAAAGGCCATTCCACATTGGGATAGGTGGCTTTGGCGTGATCTAATAACCTAGCACCTTCTAAAAAATCCCCTTTGTCTTTGGCCTGTTGATACAGATTTTTTAGGCCCACTAATTCGGTTTCTGAATTTAGTAATAATTTACGGGAAATTTGTTCATTCGGGGCCAATAAAGCTTGGATGATTAAATCACTGGGGGTGTCATGGGTGGCTTTTTTCAATACCTGTTTTTGTTCGGCCTTGTCTTGGGATAAAAAACAGGTTAAGGCCTCAAACAACAGATTTTGATGACGCGATGCTTGAACAAGGGCCTTTGTATGCCGATAATTTTTGAACCATTCAAATGGTTTTAAGGCAAGGTGCGTTAAGTAAAGGATAAACACAAAGACGGCGGCTAATGTAAAAATGGAAAAATCAAAGCTGACATCAAAAGCCCGTACAAAAAGACGATAGGCTTCCCCGTCCACGAAAAATGCGGCCCCAATTAATAGTAAAATCAGTAGAAAAATTTTAATCATACCCCCTCCTTTTTTAGGGTGAAAAGCAAGGTTTCAGTGACGGTTTGCACCAAAACTTGATAACGATTAAGTTGTAAAATAATACCTTGGAAAAAGGTGCGTTCATGGGGGGGTAAATCCCCTAATAAACGTAAAGTTTCTGAAATGTTTCCCCGGGATAATGCCGTTTCTGCCCCAGTTAATTGGGCGCCTATACCCGATAAAGGGTTAATCTTTACAAAGGTATAAATCAGTTGTTTTAACGCCTTTGGGCCATCGTGCGTTGTGATGAAATGATCTTCTAAACAGGCATCTTTTTGGGCCTGAAAAGTAGCTAAGATATCGGTTAAAGGGGCTTTATCTGGAATGGTACACAGCAAGGTTAGTTGTCCTTGAATTTGGGACGGTAACAATACCGATGCCCTTTGGTAAGGAATAAAACAGGGACTGTTCGTGATTAAGGCATCCCGCAAAAGCAGTAGATTGGCAACATCTTGGGGGGTAGGTTCCCCCAGAGAAAATGATTCTTTTTCTGTGATGGCTACAGAACTTGGGGTCATAACAGTTGGGGTGGGTTCTGGAGCAGGTTCTGATGTTTCTGCTTTCTTTGGAATAACATCGGGTATTTTTGAAACGGAAGGGGGGACCTCGGTGGATGGTGCAGGGTGCAATCTGGGTTTAAGTGGAAAATAATCCCATCCATGATAAGCCCCATAGCCACCAGCCCCTAAAGCTATGAGCCCAATTATCCATAAAAAAAGCGTTCGTTTTAACGTATGTGTCTTTTTTTGCATGGTCTTTCCCCTCTTTTTTATCATATAACGGGATAGGGATGAAAGGCAAGGAAAATTTTTCTAAAAAAAACTTGTTATTTCAATTTGTTTTTCTATAATAACGGTGTTTGATTATGAAAGGGAGGGATTCTTTTATGCGAAAATATCTATGTGGGGTTTGTGTTTTAGCGGCTTTCGGGGCTGTGGCTCAGGAAGAAGTGGTAGTGAGTGAAGAAACCACGGCCGAGGTTATGGAATCAATTATTAAAAAAGAAGTGGTGGTAACAGAAACGATTAAGACAGAAACTGTGGCTACACCGGAAGAAGTAACGAAAGAAGATGTTAGTGTCGAAGAAACAACGGGGACAGAAGAAACAAAGGCCGAAGAAACAACGGCACATGAAGTGAAAATTACCCATGCAGTTGGGTATGCCCCTTATGAAGAAGGACGGCCAATAGAAGCATTCTTTGCGGGGCTAGTTGGGACACGTCTTGATACATATGTGGTGCAACAATATTATCAACCCGCTGATGATACGTCTCGTCATTGCTTTATTTTAGTTAGTGAAGAATTGCAAAAGAAAGTCAAAAAATGTGTTCAGTTAGAACCGACAGTGTCATTTAAAGAAGCAGAATTATACACAATCCTTGGGGATAATGATTAAGGAGATTATATGAAAAAACTGATTTTATCAGCCGTGTGTGGCTGTGTTTTCTTAGCCGGGTGTACCACCGATCCTTATACTGGGGACAGTCGGGCTTCACGTACCGCTATTGGGGCCGGGGTTGGAACCGCCGCTGGGGCCGGTATTGGGGCCCTTATCGGGGGTAAGAAAGGGGCCTTGATTGGGGCTGGGGCCGGGGCACTGGTTGGAACCGGAACCGGGGCCTATATGGATGTACAAGCCAAACGCCTTCGGGAAGAATTGGTATCCACAGGTGTACAAGTTGTCCAGGATCAAGGCAAAATTTATTTGATTATGCCGGGAAATATTACGTTTAACACCAACGAGGATACATTAAAGACATCTTTTGAACCAGTCTTAAATTCGGTAGCTAAGGTTATTAAAGAATACAATAAGACTCTTGTAATGGTAAACGGATATACCGATAATACCGGAACAGATGCGATAAATAATACATTATCTTTCCAACGGGCGAATACTGTGGCAAACTACTTGCGGATGCAGGGGGTATCGGCAGATCGTTTAATGACACAAGGTCATGGATCTAAGAATCCAATTGCCTCTAATGCGACTGCACAAGGTCGGGCCCAAAACCGCCGGGTAGAAATTGTGTTGGTGAACCGGGCAAGTTAGTCTTAATATTTTAGGTATTAAAAAAGGGCCTTTTTTAGGGCCCTTTTTTTGGTTCTTAATGAGTTGCTTTTCTCTTAAACTTATGTTCTACAATTGTTTGTACCAACATATATAAAAGCGGGATGAACAAAAGTCCAATAAATGTTCCCATCAACATTCCATAGAATACGGGAACCCCCAAAGCCCGTCGACTAGAAGCCGCGGCGCCAGTTGCCACAATCAAGGGGAATACCCCCAAGATAAAGGTAAAAGCCGTCATTAAAACCGCTCTAAAGCGTTCACTTAAACCCTTTAAGGCCGAATCAGCAATAGAAGTGCCTTTTTTATGTTCCTCTTTGGCAAACTCTACGATTAAAATAGCGTTTTTACTGGCTAAACCAATGAGTAAGATAAGGCCAAGTTGTGCGTAAATGCTTAAGGGTAATCCCGTGATAAATAGGCCAACAAGTCCCCCCGTCATTGCAAAGATAATTGACATTAAAACGGGGATAGGAATCGTCCAACTTTCATACTGTGCCACCAAAAACAAATACGCAAACACAATCGCTAAGGCAATAAGCCCCCCTAGTTGTCCTTGATCTTGCTTTTCTTGAAAACTCATGCTGGACCATTCATAACTATACCCACTTGGCAGGGTGTTTTCGGCCAATTTTTCTAAAGCCGTCATGGCTTGCCCTGTACTTGAAAAGGGCGACTGAATCGCGGTAATAGCGGCCGCTGGATATTGGTTATAACGGGGAATTTGCCTTGGGGCTAAGGTGGGTTTGATATTAACGAACGTTTTTAAGGGAATCATCATCCCATTTTGATTGGGAACATATAAACCATCAAAACTGGCTAAATTCTTTCTATATTTCCAATCGGATTGAACCACCACTTTATTGACTTGAGTTCCAAAGTTAATGTCATTCACATATCCTGACCCTAGGTAATTTTCAAGGGCAGAAAAGATATTAGAAAGAGGAACATTCATAGATTCAGCCTTTGTTCGATCAATTTCAAGGAAGATATTCGGGGAGGAAGCCGTAAAGGATGTAAAGGCATAAAAAATATTTGGATCTCGCCGAATCGCATCTAAAAAGTTTAATGTGGTAGCTTCTAATTTCGTATAGTCCATATCATCTAGGGCTTGCAATCTAAAATCAAGCCCCCCAGAAATCCCAAGACCTGGAATAGCTGGCATTTCTATCAGTTGAAATTCAGCCTCTGGTACAGCAGCTAATTTGGCTTTTAGCTGATTTAAAATCGCGGTAGAATGAAGATCTGGTGCCTTTCGTTGATCCCAAGGATATAAACTAATAAAGGAAAAGCCTAAGTTTTCTCCATCACCAGACATTAAGCTCATCCCACTAATAGTCATAACATTTTTTACCCCTGCTTGAGCCCGCACAATAGGTTCAATTTTTCTAAGAACTTCTTGGGTACGGATAGCCGATGCCCCTTCAGGAAGTTGCACATTCATCATGATAAAGCCTTGGTCTTCATCTGGAATAAAAGAAGTTTTAGTTAGTTTCATTGTGAAGAAAGAAATCCCAACAAAAATGAAAAAAACTAAGGCAATTGTTCCTAAACTGGTTGCTAATTTTCCCGCCGTGGAATGATATTTATTGGCACTTTTGGCCAAAATTTTATTAAATGTTTTTAAAATTGGAAAGCGTGTTTCCTTTGTGGGACGTAAAATGGTAGCACAAATAGCTGGGGATAACGTCAAGGCGTTTAATGTTGAAAAACATACTGCCGCCGAAATGGTAACGGCAAATTGCTGATAAATTTTACCCGTAATCCCCCCTAAAAAGGCAATGGGCACAAAGATGGCTAATAACACCAAGGTGGTGGCAATTAGGGCCCCTGAAATTTCTTCCATCGTTTGTAAGGTGGCATCACGCCCAGATTTATGTTCTTTATCCATTAAATATACCACCCGTTCTACAACACAAATGGCATCATCCACGACCACCCCAATGGCAAGGACTAAGCCGAATAGTGTGAACATGTTAATGGAATAACCTAAGGCCGCCATGACCATAAACGTGGCAAGAAGTGAAACCGGAATTGTCAAAGTCGGTACCAACGTGGCGCGCAGGTCTTGTAAGAACAGATAGCACACGAAAATCACCAAAGCAAATGTTAAAACCAAAGTCCATGTTACTTCGGCAATAGCCGCCTTAATAAAGTCTGTTGTATCTACGTTAATGTTATAGGCAAAATCATCTGGAAATTCCTTGGCAAGACGTTTTAGTTCTTTTTTTAGCCCTTTCATGGTACTAAGGGCGTTTGCCCCCGATGTTAGGTTAATCGCCATAGCCACCGATGGCGCCCCTTCAAATTGAGAATCATGGGCGTAATTTTCGGACCCAACTTCAATACGGGCGACATCTTTTAGGCGTACCAAGCCACCTTGTTTGTTTGTACGCACAATAATATTTTCAAAATCTTGAACGGTATTAATTCGGCCTTGGGTTTGCAGGGAAAAGACCATACTTTCTGTACCGTCATTAGGTTGGGCACCTAATTTTCCCAAAGATGGCTGATAGTTTTGACTGGAAATTGCGGATTTAATGGCGGCCACCGGTAAGTCTAACGAGGCAATCTTATCGGCATCCAACCAAATTCGCATACTTTTTTTTGCCCCATAAATATTCACTTGTCCAACGCCGTTTACCCGTGAAAGAGGTTTTTTGACGTTGTTTTCCAAATAGTCATTCATATCTTGTGGGCTTAGGGTACCTTTGGGGGACATAAAACTGACAAACGCTAAAATACTGGACGACATCCGATTGACTTGCACCCCTTGTCGTTGGACTTCTTGGGGAAGGGTGGCTAAAATTTGTGAGACCCGGTTTTGAACTTTTACCTGGGCCGTGTCGGGGTCAATCCCTGTTTTAAAGGTAATGGTCAAGGCATAGCGACTATCCGAGGAAGTTGACGCCATATACAACATATCTTCCACCCCATTGATCCCTTCTTCAATAGGAATCCCAACTGTTTTTGCAATTGTATCTGCACTTGCCCCAGGATAACCAGCACTTACCCGAATTTCAGGGGGGGTAATTTCTGGGTATAAGGCAATGGGTAAAGATAATAGGCATATCATCCCAGCAATACTTAATACTAAAGAAATCACAACGGCAAAACGGGGTCTAAAAATAAAGAAACGTGAAAACATAATGCCCCCCTTATTGTGCCGCCGTTGATTTGATTTTTTGCCCGGTGTGGACTTTTTGGGCCCCCGATAAGATGATGATATCTTCCGCCGTTAACCCTTTTTCAACAATATAGAAATTTTCATAAGCAGGACCAATTTCTATATATTGTTGGATGGCACTGTCCCCGACGGCTTTCATCACGTACTTGCCATTGGCATCTTGCAAAACCGCTGTTTGTGGAACCAACAGGGCTTGTTGTTCATTTTGAAGATTCATTAAGACTGTTACATAATTTCCTGGGGTTAACAGGCCATCTGCATTATCATATTCAATATAAACAGGTAAAGTGGCTGTTGTTTTATCAATTTCATTGCCAGTAAAGATTGCGTTAGGTTTAATGTTTAAAATTTGTCCATCTGACAGCATCAATTTAACTTGTAAATTCAGAGTTTCCCCTTTTTGGATTCGGGTATAGACATCTAAATTTTCCTTGTCCGTGATTGAAAAAGTAATCCGGATAGGATTTGTTTGTACAAGGCGGGCAAGGGAAGAAACTTGACTGCTGACATAATTACCTTTTGTAATCAATGCTTTTCCAATACGACCTGTAATAGGAGCGGTTAAGACCGTGTGTTCTAGATCTAATTTTGCTAGTTTTAAATCGGCTTCGGCTTTTTTAATGGCTGCCCGAGCTTGCATTAAGTTGCTTTCGGCAATTTCCAATTCGGCCTTGGGTAAAAACTTTTGGTTATAGAGTTTTTCTTGCCGAGTATAGTCATTTTGAATTTGGGTAACATTGGCCCGTGCTTTGTCCAAGGCAGCTTCGGCGGCCTCAACATTGGCTTGATACTTATCTTGTTCAATGATGAACAAGGTTTCGCCTTCTTGTACCTTAGATCCATCTTGAAACAGCACTTGTTCCACGGTGCCAGTGACTTGCGGTTTGATATCTACGGCATTAATGGGTTCTACCAAGGCAATAAAACTTTTGCTAGGCGTAATATCTTTCTGGGTAAGGGGACCTGTGAGGACATAGGTTTCCCCCGCACCGGCTAACATCGCCATTGGCGCCATTCCTTTTTTTAAGCCGAAATAATAGCCCCCATAGGTGCCTGCTATTAACAGAGCGATTATTAAAATCAGTTTCTTTACCATCAAACCCTCCTAATTTTTAAGAAGTATAGCATATTTTCTCCTTTGTGTGCAACTTTTTTCTTGCAAATATAAAAAAAAGTGCCTAAACTTGCCCCCATTGAAGGAGGCGTGCATGAAGGGACTTTTTATCGCAGGGACGGCGTTGTTATTGTCTTTCGGGGCTTATGCTTTGGACCCCTTGTCGGTGTACGCTTTAAAGGCCCCCAAAGGATGCTTAGATCATATTAAAACCGCGGATGTTTTGGATTTACCCACCTTGATTCAAATCGGGATTTGTAATAACCCCACTTTGAATAAAGAATTTATGGCGGTCAAAGCATCGGAAGCTTCTTTGGGAAGTGCTAGAGGGACTTATTTACCGGATGTGACGGCGTCGGGCAATATCGGGAAGAAAAAGACAAAAGTGGAAAAAAGTTCGTCTAACAGCACTAATCCGTATGGGGGAAATATTGCCCTTAGTTGGTTGCTGTATGACTTTGGGGGACGGTCGGCCACTACCAAACAAACTAAGAATTATTTGGAGGCGGCTGCCTTTACGTATAACGCCGCTTTGCATGATTTGGTCTTGAGTGTGAATAAGGCCTATTTTGACCTGTTATCAAACGAGGCTGTTTTAAAAAGCGCCCAAGAAACGGTGAAATCTTATAAGAAATCCTATGAAGAAACATCTAAGCGCTATGATTTAGGGATGGTATCCCTCAGTGATAAATTGTTGGCTAAAACGACGTACCAGAAATCGGAACTGGATGTGATTACGGCGCAAAATGCTTTGGAAAAAGCTGGGGCCAATTTGGCAACGTTGTTAAATTTGCCGACAGATACGAAGTTTAAGCTAAAAGAACCCAAAAAGGATAAGGATTTTGCAAAACTAGAAAAAGAAATGACGGTGCAAGAAATGATGAAGACCGCTGTGGAGATTCGGCCAGAACTAAAAAGTGCGATGAGTGCTGAAGAAGCCGCCCGTCAAGGAATTTACATTGCCCGTGCTGGCCATTTCCCGAAAATTTCCTTAGAAGGGGCTTTAAGTTATAACGATGAATGGAAAGGCACATCCCCATATCAGCGTGGCAGTTCCATTGGCCTTGGGGCATCTGTCCCCTTATTTAATGGGTTTTCAACAAGCTATGGGGTAGATAAAGCCCGTTATGCGTACGAGGGTGCCCAAGCCCAAACTTTGGCGTTAACCGATGCGGTAAAAGAAGAAGTGTATGCTGCCTATCAAGATTACAAGACGGCCGTGTCCTCCTATAAAGTTAATCGTCAAGTCTTAGAAAGTGCTAAGGAAAGTGATCGTGTATCTTTTGCTTCCTATCAAGCGGGAAAAGAAAGTATTTTGAACTTGTTAACGGCACAAGCACAATTAGCTTCTGCCCGAAAAGAAGTGGTGGTATCGTTCTATAATGTGATGATTTCAAAGGCCAATTTGTATCGTGCTATTGGCCAATTTTAAAAGGAGGAAATAAAATGACATGGTATCAAACTGGAATGAAATTTGTAAAAGATTGGGGCATTAGAATATACGAAGCGGTGAAAAGTTTTTTTGGAAAAGTCCTGACAAAGGAAGCTGCTCAAGAAAGTTATGGTTGGTTGGCCTTGAAGGGGGCAGGAATTGCTGCTGGAACAATGTTGCTTGGGCGACTATGGACCAAAGGGGTGGATAAAATCTTGGGCGTTAAAGAAAATTCTGGATTTTTTAAAAAGTACATTTTGGCTCTGCCTTTAAAAATTGTAGGATATGTGCTGGCGGCTTTAGGTTCGGCCTTGACCTTGGGGTACTTACCAAAATGGCTTGGGGTGGATGCGGAAAATGTCACCGCTGGTAACCCAAGACGTGTGACAGCAGGGGGCGTTGCCCGTAAAGGAATGGAAAAGAGTAAAGCCGTGGCCGATAATCTTCTAAGTGCTGGTCGTGAAAATGGTGGCCGGTCACGTGGAAAATCTGGGCGAGAACACGAATAAAGGAATATCAGTCATATTAGATAAAATGTCATCTTTTGAAAGATGGCATTTTATTTTTATTCTCATTATTTAGACATATCAAATTTACCAGTGCCCATCACTGGCTAGTTTTTAACTATTTAAGGAAAAGTGAGGGATTATTTTTTGAAAATATCGGCCAAAACCATATAGACCCGCCCAATATCCGACCCCAATAATAAATTTAAGAGTAGGGGGTCTTGTCCGGGTTTTGTCATTTGGGAAGATAAGGCCTCAAACCCATTCATGTACTGAGAAACTGCCATTTTAAAAGCCGGATTTTGAGTATGTAAAGCCCGAATTTTTTGTGCTGTTGAAGTGGAAATTTCCTTGGTGATGTGACGCATGAAGACTGCCTTATCCCCAGCATAATACTTTTCCCATAATGCCTCTTGATTTTTGGGCGTGAAAATTTTTGCCATATCCACTGAACACGTTTGTAACCCGTCTAAAACGACTTTGGCTTCCTTTAAAAAGAGATCGGATGATAAAACGGACGTTTTTTTATGGGGTGTACTGACCCCTTCAGCAGAGGTAGTTATTGCTTCGGTTAAAGTATTTAAATGCCCTTGAAGTTGTTCCATAACGGCTTTTAAATGATCGGCCTTAGTATCAAATAAGGCCCCTGCTTCGTTTAGGTGAAAAATACTTTCGTCGGCTTGATGAAATAAACTTTGGGCGTTTTCATTAAATGTTTTTTCCACCAAAGCAAACCGCTGAGTGGTTTTATCAACCTCTTGTCCCAACAACAAGCCGTGGGCTTTGAACGCTTCAATGACTTTGGCCGTTTCTTCCAATAGGCGCGCTTGTTGTTCTTGGGTTGTGGTTTGATAGGATGTGATGACTTTTTCAAGTTGTTGCGTCCCAGATTGCAAAGCCCCTGAAATCCCTTGAACTTTGGTTAAGGCCGCGGCAGTACGGGTGGTGATATTTTCCATTGCATGCGTGCGGTTAGCAATATCATCAATGTTTTGGGTGAGATCTTTACTTAAAGCCCCAATCGTTCCTACACTGGATGCCGTTACTTTTTCTAGGGCTGCCGTTTGTGTGGTAAGCATATCTGTTGCTTTATGTGTTTCTTGTGTTAGGGTTTGTACATGTGTGGAAAATGTTTGTAGGGCCCCAAAAGTTTTGGTGTCAATATGACGCATCAGTTTATCTAGTTCTTGATGCCAATTGGTTAATCCCCCACTGATTTCGGTGGTTTGTTTTTCCAAGGCCTTTAAGACATTGTGGAAAGATTTTAAGTTGTCTTGTAATTCCGTCGTTAATGTTTTTGTGTACACAGCCGAGGTCGCATCTGGATAAACTAATCCTTTAATATAATTCTGTAAGATTTTGGTTTCATTTGCTAATTTTTCATCTCTATCAAAATATTGACCTACCAAAAAAGCGATAAGAATAGGTAAGGCCAGGCCACATAAACTGCCCACGAATTCGGCCGGTGTTAAATCGTGCCGATGAGAAAACCAAGCTGAATGCCACAGGTAATCCAACACGACAAGACCCCATAAAACGGAAAACCCTAGGGCGATCCAATTGCCTTTAGAAAAAAAAGTTCTAGTGTTTTTGGATGTTGGAATATAAGGCATGATAAAATCCTTGGTTAAAATTTACTCTTTCTTAAGAATATTATTTTTTTAGAAAAATGCAAGAACAATATGTTTTGACTTTTATGGGTAAAAAAGATAAGATGATAAAAACGTTAAGCAAGAAAGGAAAAATCTATGTTTATATGGCCCCTAAAAAAGGAATTTGTTTTGGCATCAGCATCCCCCCGACGTTTGGAATTATTAAAAACCATTGGGATAATTCCTAAAGAAATTATCCCCGCGAAAATTGATGAAACCCCAAGGGCTAAAGAAACTCCAAAATTATACGCTAAACGAATGGCGGAAGAAAAAGCCCTTTGCGTTCACCACTTACATCCAGATGTTTATGTGTTGGCGGCCGATACAGTCGTGGGGGTAGGACGCCGTATTTTGCAAAAACCGACATCCCAAGAAGAAGCGCTTAGTCATTTAAAATTGCTATCGGGTCGCCGTCATCGGGTTTATTCTGGGGTGTGTTTAGTGGGGCCAGATGGGAAGTTCCATACGAAAATTGTGACAACAATGGTGGTTTTTGGAACTTTGGATGGGCAAAGTCTGAAAGAGTTAATTGCGTGTGATGAATGGCGTGATGCCGCCGGATCGTATAAAATTCAAGGTTTGGCTGGGGCGTTTGTACGGGAAATTGTGGGCTCTTACAGTTCGGTCGTGGGGTTGCCCCTTAGGGAAACGCTGAATTTATTACGTTTTTATCTTTAAAAATACACTTTTTACTTGCAAAGTATAAAAAAGGGGCGAAAATAAGCCCATAAAAAAGGAGACACAATGCCAAAAAAATCTGAAACGACTGTGGGGGGGACCTCTATTACTGTGCGATCTGAAAAACAGAATAAAAAAATCACGGCGAAAGAATTCGGTAAGCTGATTGAATGGCACTTAAAATATTCCCTGTGTAAACGTGTGTGTGAAGCGCATAAAGAACATCTGTTTACGGCACTTGCTTTGGCGGTCAGGGACTTGTGTGTGGATGGGATGTTTGCAACCGCGGCCAGGCATGAAAGTAAGCAACCTAAACGGATTTATTATTTATCCTTGGAATATTTATTGGGGCGGATGTTGCCGAACAATATGTATAACTTGGAAATTATGGATTTGTTAGATGAAGTAAAACTGGATAACCCAATTCCCCTGCGGGAAGTTTTAGATTGTGAATATGACCCAGCTTTGGGAAACGGGGGGTTAGGGCGACTTGCCGCCTGTATTTTGGATTCTGTAGCGACCCAAGGATTTGCCGGATATGGGTATGGGATCAACTATCAATTCGGGTTGTTTAAACAGTATTTTGAACAGGGGTGGCAAAAAGAACGTGCTGATTCTTGGTTGGATCGGAATTCTCCTTGGCAAATAGAACGGGCCGATAGGTCCTGCCTAATTCAAATGGGGGGACGGATTGTGTATGATGATAATGATCCTGATCATATTCCACACTGGGTAGATACGGAACAAATTATTGGGGTACCGTATGATATGCCAATTGTGGGTTATGGGGGAAAAACGGTTAACTATTTACGTTTGTTTGGGGCCAAATCCACCAATACATTGGATATTGAAGTTTTTAATAAAGGTGGGTATGTTGAGGCCGTACAAAAAAATATTGAAGTGGAAACTATTTCCAAAGTTTTGTATCCTTCTGATGATATTGAACAAGGGAAGTACTTGCGTTTAATGCAACAATATTTCTTTGTTGTATGTGTCGTGAACGATATTATTCGGCGGTTTCTAGAACGACATAAAGGGTTTGAAGATTTACCAGAATATGCGGTGTTACAACTAAACGATACGCATCCAACTTTGGCGATTGTTGAATTAATGCGTGTTTTACAAGATGTTTTTAAATTGTCATTTGAAAAGGCATTTTCCATTGTTCAGCGCACGATGGCCTATACCAATCATACCTTATTACCGGAAGCTTTGGAAAAGTGGCCAGTACCTATGTTTGAAAGATATCTGCCTAGGCACTTATTGATTATTTATGAAATTAACGAATATTTAATGCAACAAGTGGAACATAAGTTTCCTGGGGATATTCAGCGGTTGCAACGGATGTCTATCATTGAAGAAGGGCCTGTGAAGCAAATCCGGATGGCAAATTTGGCCATGACCGGATCGTTTTCTGTAAATGGGGTGGCCGAAATTCATACAGATTTATTGATTAAAAATATCGCATCTGACTTTTATGATTTGTGGCCAGAAAAGTTTAATAATAAAACAAATGGGGTGACGCCTCGGCGGTGGGTATTGGCATCCAATCCAGGGTTATCATCATTTATCACAGATCATATCGGGACAAATTGGATTACGCATTTGGAAGATTTGCGTCGTTTAGAACCCCTTGTGGAAACACCATCAGTGATTGAAGAATTGGCTGAAATTAAATATAAAAATAAGGAAATGCTCGCTAAACTGATTGATCGGACAACGGGGGTCATGGTGGATCCTAAATCTATTTTTGATTGCCAAGTCAAACGGGTGCATGAGTACAAACGTCAATCTCTTAATATTTTACACATTATTCATCAATATTTATCAATTGTGGAAGATCACAAGGATTTGATTTACCCAAAAACGTATATTTTTGGGGGAAAAGCGGCCCCAAGTTACCATATGGCCAAATTGATTATTAAGCTAATTAATTCGGTGGCACAAGTTGTGAATAATGATAAACGGGTGGCGGGGCAACTAAAAATTGCCTTTATCCCCGATTATAAAGTATCGGTGGCTGAGGTTGTTTTCCCTGGGTCCGATATTTCTGAACAAATTTCTACCGCTGGGTTTGAAGCTTCTGGTACGGGGAACATGAAATTTACCATGAATGGGGCATTAACGATTGGAACGCGAGACGGGGCGAATATTGAAATTATGCGCGAAGTTGGGGAAGAAAATTTCTATCCGTTTGGTCTAAGTTCTGAAGAGGTTGCTCATTTCCATGAAGAAGGGGCTTATAAGCCGTGGGATTATTACAATAATGACCCCAGAATTAAGCGGGTTATGGATTCCTTGCAATCTGATTTGTTTGTTGGGGGTGAAGCCAAAGATCTTTATGAACCTTTGTTCCAAAGTATTATGTCCAAAGATTATTTTATGAATTTGGCGGATTTTGCCTCATACGCCGAAACACAAGAACGTGTTTCCACGGACTATTTGAACAAAGAAGTTTGGGGTAAAAAAGTTCTGTTGAATATTGCTCGGTCAGGAACGTTTTCCATTGATCGCACGGTAAAGGAATATGCGAATGACATCTGGCACGTTACTTCCACAGAAGACTAGTCATATTTCGGTTTTATTGGCCGAGGTTTTATCTGCTTTGCAAGTTGGGGCTGGGATATTTGTGGATGCAACCTTTGGGGCAGGGGGATACAGTCGGGCGATATTACAGGCACATCCCAAAGCAAAAGTATATGCCTTTGATCGGGATGAAACGGTTTTGCCGTTCGTTAAAAAATTACAGACAGAATTTCCAGATCGCTTTCATTTTACCTTAGCTCCTTTTGCTGATTTAGGGCAATACATTACCTTTCCCATTGACGGCATCGTGTGGGATTTAGGGGTGTCATCTATGCAAATTGATAACCCCCGGCGGGGTTTTTCATTTATGCAAGATGGCCCTTTAGATATGCGCATGAGTTCCTTTGGGCTATCTGCCAAAGACGTTGTGAATACGTTTCCCGAAGAAAAGTTAGCAGATATTCTTTATACCTATGGGGAAGAACGGGCATCTTTTCGGATTGCTAGGGCGCTTATAAAGGCTAGGGAAAAAGCCCCGATTGAAACGACAGGGCAGCTAGCCGATATCATTCATCATGTGATGCCACATCCTAAAAAAGGGGACAGTGCGATGCGATCTTTTCAGGCCCTAAGGATTTACGTGAATGATGAATTGGGGCAACTTCAAGCTTCTTTAAACGCGGGTTTACAATTATTGACCCCTGGGGGGCGTATGGTGGCGGTGACGTTCCATTCATTGGAAGACAGAATCGTCAAAACTTTTTTTGCTAAAGCTTGTGGCAAAGGGGTAGGGCAGAATCGGCATCAAATTACACAAGTACCTTTAATATCCCCGCAATTAAAAGATGTTTCCAAAAAACCGATTGTGCCGACCGAGGCGGAAATTTTGGCTAATCCCCGGGCGCATTCGGCAAAATTACGTTGGGCAATAAAAGTGTAAGAAAACGCCTTGACAAAGTTTTTGAAATAGGCTACCTCTAAGGCATAGCAAAAATTTTTACCTGAAAGGAAAACCATGTTATTTCGAAGCTCTTTCGAAACGTTTATGCGTTATAACCAAGTTCCTAAGGATACTGATATGTCACGGGAACAAATTGAAAACATGAAACACATCCCAATCCAATTGGATTATTTAGCGGTGGATGATATAGAAATCACACATACACGGAAAGTTGTGTCTTTTCAAAAAAAAGAACCAGGTGAAACCTTTGGGATCGCTCTGTTTCTTTCTTTTGCGGATGACCCTAGGGCTGCTTGGAATGTGCACTTAGATGTTGATCAAAGTTTTATTCAAGAAAAATTAGATCACATGACGGGGAAAACTTTAGGAGGATTCGCGGGCTTAGGTAAGGGGGGAACCGTTTTTTATACTTCGGCTGGCAATCCGTTGTTTTATCGGGTATTGAAAGAAAAACTAAGGTATAAAACCGTTGCAGGGCAGACCTTAGAAAATTCAAAAAAGTGGCCAAATCGGATTTTACGATCTGTATCCTAATAAAAACTTGACATTTTGTTTTACTTTCTTATAATGCACAAAATTATAGGGAGTTTTTGGATTTTGAAAGGAATAAAATGAAAAAATTTGATGTGGTAACTGGTGAAGGATTAACCTCTAATGAA
>JBGUXS010000048.1:0-17761 GCA_045118155.1 Alphaproteobacteria bacterium
CCTTTCGTTGTTCCCAAAGCTCTGATAATCTTAAGGGATTCCGTTGTTGCCGGTTCTTCCACAGGGGCAGCCCCTTGCCCCGCCACAGCATTGCTTGTTTGAAGTCTGGCCAACCGACGTTCAGGGTCGTACAAGGGTCTATTTTTTAGGATATAGGGTTCTAACATCTTCCCATAATTTGGATTTTGAACCTCTGTCCAAAAAGCCGTTTGCATTCTCATGCCGTTTTGTCCTAAAAGCTCATTCATATTCAACCCCACAGAATGCCCGATATTCGTTATCAAAGCCTTAGCAACCTTTTCATTCCCTTCCCCAATAGTTCCATTGGCCTTAGCACGTGCCAATTCCACAGCGGCATTGACCCGCATAGTTTTTAGAATGTCAGTATGTCTAGGATCACCGTTTGCTAGTTCATTAAACAGCGATGTGGGATTTTCCCCCACGTTTGTTGTGGCATGCGCCGCCATTTGGGACACCAAAGACACCATCACCAATTGTTCGGCACTCATCCTTGCTGTTTTACCCCCAAATCCCAAGATTGTTGATGTACGGGGGATTGGGGAAAAGACCCCTTCGGTTTCAAACATATCCCCATGGACGGCTTGAAGTAAGGCCCCATGGACGGCTTGAGGGGAAGCCCCGTCCCGAAGATAAATAATCTTTCGTTCATAACCATTATCCCTATTTTTTTCCACATGATAAAGGGCTTGTTCTGTTCCCTGATAATCCGCGGGCATGGGCTTAATTTCAACGGACGTTTGCAGGGCAGATAATTGATTTATTAGGTTTTGATCATCTGTTATGGCATTAGTTAAAACAGCCGTAAAATCCCCTTCTTGTGTTAATTTATTCAAGGCCTGGAGGGGGGGGACATTTTCCATGGTCTGAGCTTGATTATAAGCTAGTGTCCCAAATTGAGGGGCCTTTCCCCCAAACGCATCTAACGTACGCCGACCGTGGCGTTTTAGTGTCGGCCATAAAGCCAATCCGGCTATCGTTGCCACTCCCCCCATAATCAAGCTTTTGATGGGGTGTGCAAAAAAAGTTTTAAACGGCCCAACAACCGCACTTCTGACCTTTTTGCTGATTAATAATAGTCCCCCTCCTAATAGTCCCCCTCCTAACAATCCCGGGGCCCCTAATGACTTCACCAAATCCCAAAACTTAGCTGCAGTCTTATCATCCCACCACGACGAGAAATGGCTCCCTATATTGCCCCAATACCCTACTTTTTCCTCATCCGAATGAGGGAATGTAGATGTATCCGCGGGTGTATCTGTGGGTACGGTTATAGGGGGGGATGTGGGTGCAGGGGGTGTGGGTGTATTTTCGTCAGCCATCATACATTCCTTTCGTTAAGTTCTTTTTTAGGCCGAGCGTATTCCCTTTTTCCCGTTTTGTCAAGCTTGTTATCACCTTTTCTTTAAGGGAAAATGTGTTGCCGTTTCCCCTTTACCAAGGGGCAAGATCTTTTTTTTAAGGCGGGGTTAAATCCCCCTGCACAAATTCGGCATGATAGTGATCAATCAGGACCCTTAGTTTATGCCACAAGCTGACCCACCACAACGGCCCCACAAGGCCACCACCGATACACAAATTGTACAGACGGCTTCCAAAATTTCTAGTTTATCTTTAAACGTTAACGGATGTTTTGTTGTCATGGTCTTTTCCCCTTTTTAGGGAGGATATAAGAAAGGGACTTTGCTTTCTCAAAAAAAACGAAAAACGATTGACAAAAATCCCGTTTTATGATATAATAGAACCAGAAAAGGAAAAACATGTCTTTAACACGCAACGTCTACGTTACAATTACACTTTTCCCCATTAGACTTTGGGGGAAGGGATTGGATGAAGCTTAAAAAAAACAAAACAAGAAAACACAAAATCACTTCCCCCGAAACCTTTCGGGGGATTTTTTACATTTGGAGGTCACATGAAAGTTCTTTTAGGGCAACGCAATTCAACAACACAAATCCACTGGACTGACATTTCAAAAGTGCCAGCAAATGAAGAATGTGTCATTCATTTCCCAGGGGCAAACGCCCAAACATCCGAAGCCGCCAATGGATCAGTTAAAATCCTTGAGACAACTTTACCATATCGCTTTGATAACTATTACAGCGTTTATTACGATACAGATACTTTTGAAGGAACAACCCCTTACACGGCGTTCCGGCAAACCCTTTTTGAAGGAAAGGACGGGATTACACCAGAAATTAAAACGTGCTTTCAAGCCATCTTTGCTCCGCGTTTTGCCACAACACCAGATGGGCACCTTGATATTGACCAAACAACACAAAATCTTGAAAAGATGTTTTTTGTCGCCCACTGTCATGGGACTGGCGTTTTTAACGCCGTTTTAAAATATATGAAAAAACAGCTAGGGGCCGATCCACGCGATGGAGGATATGGTCTAGACGAAGATCAACAAAAGACCATCATGGGGGCTATTAATGCACACGCCATTGCCCCAGCATGTCCTTTAGAATGGTCGGGGGCAAATGTGTTGGCATTCGTTTCTTTATCGGATGAAAATACGGCCACCATCGGGGCAAAAGATTTTGAATTTAAAGAAATGAGCACTCATCCAGAAGTCCAATTTTTAACTTGGTTACGCGCCCAACTGAATGGGCTTACGGGAAAACGTTCTTATGAAGAAGCGTTGGCCAATTGCGCCTTTTATATTCCGGCGCACCAAATGGTTGTTGTCGGACGTAAATTCAAACAAGAAAATCCCAACGCCCAAATAGACGAACACAATAATATTTCTTACAACAGTCAATGGGATGTTCATAACAGAACCCCCTTGGGATTAGAGGTTGTGGATATTTTAAAAAATACCATTGAATGCCGGTTTAGTTTCTATCCTAGGCCAATGGAAGAAAGCCGTATGTTAGCCCCTTGGAAAGAACGGGGGGAGGAAGTTTGGCGTCATTGGGAAAATGACGGGGCCTCAACCATTCGTCTTGTGGATAAACAACCTAAGTCAAGGTCCCCTCTTTCTCGTCAAAAGGTCTGTTAAAAAAAAAGCGCCCTTTACAAGGCGCTTTTTTATTGGCACACCCGGAGGGAGTCGAACCCCCAACCTTCTGATCCGTAGTCAGATGCTCTATCCAATTAAGCTACGGGTGCAAAAACAAGGGGTATTATACCCCCTATTCTTGTTAAAATCAAGCAAAATTTTTATTGCTATTTTTGTATTTGCTTAATTTTGGTTTGATCGGCTTTGGACTGATTGGATTTAGATAAAGCCTTCTGCCCAGCTAACGCTTGCTGATAGCATCCATCCAACACCCCAATTAAAACATCTATTCCATTATGCGCATGATGTTGAACATAATTCCAACCATCTGCCGAGTTATTAATTTCACTAAGCGTTTGGTCAAAAAAATCTAATCCCACAATACGCAATCCAGCTTTTTTATACAAATAACTAATTGTTTGTCGTGCAATGTGTTGTTGGGCTGGGGTAACCTCAACAATTTCATAACTTCCCCCAGAAGAAATATTACATTTCGGGCAAGGATTATCTGCCGTTCCTTGTTTAGGGGCATGTCGCAAAATCCCTTCTTTAATAACAATAGGCCCGCGTTCTTCATCATATAACGCATACACCCGCAGATCCCCTGTTTTAGCTGTATCCACATACGGGGTTCCCAACACTTCTTTTTCGGCGTTCAACAACCATGCAATTTGATGTTGCCCTTGCTTCGGGGGGGTATATCCGTCCACCAATTCTGTTCGCCCATTAAAAAATTGGGGGGCATGAATATAAACCCCCGCCCCTTCTGTGGAACGGGTACTTCTTAACACATGTTCGGGATATTGTTCTTTAAACGCCCGATACTCTTGGGGGGTACGAATTAAAATTTGGGGATTAATGTGCGTGTTAAAATCAGCTGCTTCCCTATCTTCCCGAATATCAATCAACGCCGCTTTGGAATTAAACTTCGCCATTCCATCTGGATCGTTGGTGTACAACACATTGGTGGGATAAGCCGCTTTCATATGCGTTAAGATTTCCGGATCTGATTCTGAAGACGTATAGGGGATAACCATCGCCACCCGTTCCCGATAATCTGCCCCAAAGGGAATAGATTGGGTTTTATAGGCATCAAAATCTGCGACATGATATTCTCTATCTACAGGAAATGCCATCAAGGGTGCCTTCTGATCCCCCAACAAAAATGCCTTATTGTTTGGATCATCAATATCCACAACATAAACCTTTCCCGGATGGCGGGCAGCTAACCCTGCGGGAATATATCCCGATGCATAATGCCCATTCGTCTTTTCCCCATACATGCCTTTATTCGTCACATAAACAACGATTAAATCTTGTGCTTGATCAGTGTGTGTCATTTTTTCCTTCCTTGATATAAAAAAAAGCCCCCGTTTTAAGGGAGCCCGCTGATTGTGTTGATTTCTAAGTTTTTTTATTTTACACAGCACCTATCATCACCGGCCCCCATGGGAAACCTAGTAGAATCATGACGATAATAATGTGTAAAATGTGTATCATACAAAACCCTAAAAAATAAATAATCTTTGTTATTTTATATCAAAAATCAATTTTTGTCAAGAAAAAAATTTTATTTTTCTTCATAATCTTTCAAAAAAGCGCCCCCTTTGACAAGGCAGGCAAAACCGGCTGGGATTAAAATTAATTCTTCGGCAATCCAGGTATTGGGGGCGGTCAAGCAAACCCGTTCCCCGATTAAAAACCATCCAATTCCTGTCAACATAGAAAGACCACATCCCCGATACACCAGATTCCGCCAACGTTTCATTTTGGTTCTATCTTCATCCATTAAGCCTTTGGTAAATTGGAACATAATCCAATACCACATTGCCCCAAAGCCCGTTAACGCCCCTATATTATGCAGCGTATTGGACATTTTTGGGGATACCCCAAACAAGCCGATAGCAGATAAATCCTGATTATAAGGGGATAAACATGGTTGCATCGCCACGATAAAAAAACCGATTGCCATCAATTTCGCCAAGATATTATCTGTGCGGTCATACCCATGATAGTTAAAGAAAAACAAACTCATCAATCCCAACCCAAACGGCAACAGCATAGATGTTTTAAGGGGGGTCGTGGCCGATTCAGAAATAGACGTAAAAAACGGCAACCCATACACCCACATGCCATCTGCAATAACCCCCAACCCAATGGTAATTGCAACCATCCCAAGGGAAAGCAAACTTGTATAAGACATTTTTGAAGATTTATCCATTTTATTCCGCCTTTACCTGCATATGAATAGGTCCTTTGGCAGACCCAGCCACAAATTGCCGCACATAGGGATTATCTGTTTTTTCTAGCTCTTTTGTGGTTCCTACCCAAATAATTTTCCCTTGATACAGCATCGCAATTCTATCGGCAATCTTACGGGCCGAATTCATATCATGTGTAATGGTCAGCGCCGTAGCCCCCATTTTTTGCACGGTATCTTTAATCAAATCATTAATCACATCTGACATAATCGGGTCCAGGCCGGTTGTTGGTTCATCAAAGAAAATAATAGCCGGATCCGTTGCGATGGCCCGGGCTAAGCCCACCCGTTTTTTCATGCCCCCCGATAAATCCGCCGGATACACATGCGCCACATCTGCCCCCAGCCCCACTTGTGCCAATTTTTGCAAGGCAATTTTATAGGCGACCTCTTTCGTCATCCCTTTTTTTTGCAATAAGGCAAAGGCCACATTTTCCCAAACGCTGAGGCTGTCAAACAACGCCGCCCCTTGGAACAACATTCCAATTTGACCGATCAGGGCCTCTCGTTCCTTCTTAGGGGTCTTTAAAATACTTTTACCATCAATCAGGACCTCCCCACTTTCGGGGGTTAATAAGCCCAAAATACATTTTAAGGTGACGGATTTACCCGTTCCCGACCCCCCAATAATAACCAAAGATTCGCCTTGATGCACCTGTAAGTCCACCCCATCCAAGACTTTCTTTTTCCCAAACGCCTTATGGACATCTTTCAATTCCATTTTTAAAGGGGCATCTTCTTTTTTTGAAAAAAACATGTCATGACTCCTTACAGATTAAAGAACACTTCCGTTAAGATATAGTTAAAGATTAAAATCAAAATGCTGGACGACACCACGGCATTGGTGGTCGCTTGCCCCACGCCTTGGGCCCCCCCTTTGGAATAAAACCCGTTATAACATCCCAACACCGCAATAATAAACCCAAACACCGCTGATTTAATCAACCCCGAAATAATGTCCATGGGTTGTAAGTAATTCCATGTATTGGTTAAATAGCTGGTTGCGTTAAAATCAAGTTTGTAAATCCCAACCAAAAAGCCCCCACAAATACCGATAATATCCCCTAAAAACACCAAGACCGGCAACATCAATACCGCCGCCACGACCCGGGGGACAATTAAGTATTTAAACGGATTTGTGGATAAAGTTGTTAAGGCATCTATTTGTTCGGTCACCCGCATAGTTCCCAATTCTGCCGCCATAGACGCCCCGATACGCCCCGCCACCATCAAGCCCGCCATGACCGGCGCCAGTTCCCGCGTGATGGAAATCAGCACCACCATCGCCACCGCCCCTTCGGCGGACAACCCCGAAAAGCCCGAAAACGTTTGAATCGCGATCACCATCCCCGAAAACAACGTCGTTAACGCCACCACCGGTAAGGAATAAAATCCGATATCTATCAGCAACCTGCCACATTGCCGATAATAAAATTTGGGGGTTAAGAATTGATACAAAATTTCGGCAACAAAAAGGGCCAACCGCCCTGCTGATTGCAAAAACCGGACAACAACCCGGCCTAACAGATTAATGAAATGCATCAGTTTTTCCTTTCTTTTTTTGGAATTTTAGCATATTTCAATAGGTCTAGCAAGTCTAAATTAACCCTTTAACGAAGGACGCCGAACCGGTACCGGGGCCGTCTTTCCAATCAAATGTTTCATATAATCCGGATGCAAGGCCTTGGCTTGTTCTTGAAAGGAATCTAAATCTTTTCCAGTTAGTTGTGCCCCCGCAATCACATGTGTATTTAACGGTTGCACCGTCTTGCCCCCTTTTAACACTTCAAAATGCAAATGAGGCCCCGTGGAACGCCCCGTAGACCCCACATAGCCAATCACATCCCCTTGTTTTACCGCCGACCCTTTTTTCAAGTTTTTGCGATACCCATTCATATGCCCATAAGCCGTTTCATAGCCATCTTTATGCTTAATTTTGATGTATTTACCATAACCCCCACGCCGCCCGATAAACGTGACTATCCCATCCCCAGCCGCCACAATTGGGGAATTTTTCGGGGCCGCTAAATCCACCCCATGATGAAAAATCGTGTACCCCAAAATTGGATGCCGCCGATTCCCATAGGGGGAAGAAACACGGGTTCTGGCTTGAACAGGTCGCTTCAATAGGGTTTTAGCGCCACTTGCCCCCGCCGGTGAATAGAAACTCGTTATCCCATTTTTCCCTTGATACGCATACCGATACAACGTCCGTTTTCCCATTTTTAACCCCACAAAACGAACTTTCTTATCCCCGATTTCAAGGCCCGAGGGCGTCAAATCACATTCATACAAAATATCAAACGTATCGCCTTTATGGAAATCGCTATAAAAATCCACTTCCCCCGTTAAGGCATTCCGAATAGATGACACCAATTCCGCCGGCAAACCCGCCTTTTTAACCGACCCCGAAAAGGTTCGTTCAATTTCCCCTTGAATCCGGCGAACACTCTTTTCAATCGGCACGGTATGGGACACGGGCAAACACGTGCCATCTTCTTGTTCCACGACCCCCAGTGTTTGTTCCCCTTTATAGGCGACAATTCCTAAAAAATGCCCCTCTTTATCCGTAAAGACATAAAAGCTTTCCCCATTTTTGGGCGTTGCCAACGTTGTAAATGATTCTAAAATTTCCTTTTGTTTTTCCGGCGCCACCCCTGCCCGTTTCAACAAACTTTCAAAACTTTCCTTGGCTTTCAGCTTATATGTATTGACCGAAACATCCCCCTGTTGGCACCGATTTTCTAGGGACAATAACGATGGAGGAATTAAGGCCTCTAGCCCTTTCGGGGTTTCTTCGGGGGCCGGCGTTTCAACAAACTCTTGCGGGGGAGGTGTTGTTTCCGCAGATGACCCCATTTGTCCCACATGAAAAGCAAAAAGCCCCCCGAACAGCAAAAACATCACCCCGAAAAAAGGGATGGTCAGCTTTTGGCCTAGACGGGCTTCCAATAAACGCCTTGTCTCCCCATCTTCATCCGGCGGGGGTAAAGCAATATCCCGACGAAAGACACGTTCAAAAAAATTATTCAACTTCGTCATTAACAGGCAGTCTACCGATTTTCTTTTTCCCCGTCAATAAAATTTTTGGGTTGACAATATCCCCTTTCATCGGGCACAATGAAAAGAAAAAAAAGGAGGTCTTTATGGTGAAAATCGTTCCCGCCAGTTTTGAAATTTTATCCCCCTTAGATGGGGAAGCTGTTTTGCGACACATTGAACGCTGTGGCCGCACATGCTATCAATCGTTTGACAAAGCTGGGGAAGGAACGGCCATTAGGTTTGCGCAACATATCGTCAGCCGTCATCATGAATCGGTGATTGAACACGTCAGTGTGTCGGTTAAATTTATCTTAGATCGGGGGGCGACACATGAATTGGTGCGCCACCGGCTTGCCGCTTTTAGCCAAGAAAGCACCCGCTATTGTTGTTATGCCAAAGATAAGTTTATGGGGGAAATCACGGTCATCAAGCCCGTAGAATTAAAAGAAAACACTCCCTCTTATGAGACATGGTTAAAGTCTATGCAAGAGGCCGAACACGCTTATTTAACAATGCTAGACCAAGGGGAAAAGCCCGAAACGGCGCGTTCGGTTTTGCCCACCTGTTTAAAGGCCGAAATTGTGGTCAGTGCCAATTTACGTGAATGGCGCCATATTTTCAAAATGCGCACCAGCTCTGCGGCACACCCCGATATCCGTACCCCTATGCGGGCTTTATGTCGGGAGTTTCAACACCGCATCCCCGTCTTGTTTGACGATATCACGTGGGAAGACTAAGGCCTGTCTTGAACAACAAACAAGGGTTTAGATTTTATCAATGGCCTGTAATTCCCCGCCATGACGGCGCAACCATGAATGCGCCAAAGCCCTTGAATCCGTTAATTGTGCCACCAATGCCCAAAAACGATCTGAATGGTTCATTTCTTTTAAGTGGGCCACTTCATGGGCAACCAAATAATCCCGAACAAAATCCGGGGCCAAGGCAATTTTCCAACAAAAGCTAAGATTCCCTGTGGAAGAACAACTGCCCCAGCGTGAGGAGGTATCGCGCAAGGTTATTTTCCCCGCTTTAACCCCTAAAACAGCTGTTTTTTCTTGAACTATATATTTTAGGGCAGGTAAGGTGACCCGTTTTATATAGTCGCAGACCCGACGGTGCAAAAAGGCCTCTTCCCCCGAAACATATAATTTATTTTCTTCTTGCCAAACACCGCGTCTAGCCGCGGGTTGATGAACAATTTGAAGATCTTGTCCCAACAAAGAGATTGTCATCCCTGTTTGAAAACGGTAAGGGGCAGGTTGTTTTTTTTCTTGACGGACAACCCAATCCCATTGGTCCTGCATAAATTGAAGTCCCCGTTTTTCAGACACGCCCCGGGGCAAAGTTAAGCGCAATCGCCCCTTTGCAAAGGACAACTTGATGGAACGCGCCCGATCAGAAATCACAATATCCACTTCTTTTTGATTAAAAATAATTTTTTTTGAAGAACTCTTATTTTTTTGGCTAAAAAACATCTTTTTTTATTGACCCATGTTGTTTTTTTCTTATACTAGGGCAGTATAGGGGACAAAAAGGGGGAACACAATGAATTTTTTAAAACAACTGATAATGAAACTGATTGCCTTTTTCTTTTGGGGGATCTTTTACATAATTGCCTTTTGGGTTTTGGTATGGTTTCTCTTAGGCATTGATGTTTTGCAAGGGTTTGGCTTGCTTGAAAAAACATGGCCAGTGCGTGTCCAACAATTTTCAAACATAACATCTTACCTTACTCAAAAAAAGGCACAGGTATTCCCTAAGGAACAGATGCCATCGCCTGTTAGTGCCGAAGAAACAACTGAGGCCCCTGAACAAGTTAAAGAAGAAGCCATTGTTCAAGTTAAAACAACCGTTACCGAACCCTTAGCGCCTTCCCCTGTTCCTTCAGAACCGGCCGTTGAAGAAGAGGGGCCAAGTGTTGAAGAACAAGGGACAGAACCGATGCCAGAACCCGTAGATTCTGTTCAAGAACAAGAACCTGTGGCCGATGTTGAATCGGCAGAACCCGAAGTGATTGCAACCGAAGCTGTGGTTATTGATACCCCTGTTCCTTTACCTGGGGAAACGGCTGAAATTTCTGTGGAAATACCCCAAGAAGAATTAGTGGTTGAACCGATAGCAGAAACACCACCAGCGGAATCACAACTTGCCCCTACCGAGGGGGTACCGGCTGAACCGACAGAACCTGCCAACCCAGTTGCAGAACCGGCAGAACCAGAAGCGGCCCCTGCCCCAGAAGCCAAGGTTTTTCCAGATGATGTCTTACCTTTATTGCCAGAAGATGACAATCAGATAGCGATGCCAAAAGAAACAGGGGCCCCTGAAAATCAGACGGTTATCAATCCAGGAACGTTGGCCGAAAAGCAAGAATAGGAACTCCTTTTCTTCATCTAGAACGGTCCTTTCACAAAAAGGGCCGTTTTTATATTTTTCCCAACCATATCTATAAATACACTGGGTCAAGGGGGGCTTGCATTTTCTTTTTCAGCACCTCGGCCCCGGACACAATATCTATCAATTCTTCGGTGATAACATTTTGACGTTCTTGTTGGTATAACAAGTTCACATTTTCTAATTCTTCGGTAATATTCTTTTCGGCCTGTTGCATCGCCAACATTCTTTGGTGATGTTCGGCAACTTGCGACGCCACCAGGGCTTTTAACAAACGCATTTTTAAATACTCCCCCCTTAAATGCATCCACACTTTTTGGGCCTCTGGCACCAAAGGCACCCCCCGTCCCCAGGGCGTTTTTAAGGCCGCTTCACGCACATTTTTAGGGAAAGGCAACAACTCACGCATCACCAATTTTTCTTGGCCTTTATCGGCTAAACGGCGATAAAACACCACCACTTTTTGTCCCTTTGTTTGCACAAACGTTTCCATGTGATGCACAATTTCTGACAAGAAAATAGAAAATTCTTTCATAGCCCCGGCTGATGGATACACCGCCAATGGCTTGGGAAAATAAGGGGTTAACCTGCGCCCAACCAACAAATAGCTGACCTTTGCAGCCGACGCATTAGCCAACACGAATGCGGCCACTTCCTTGTTAAATCCCCCGACAAGGCCTGTATCTGTCCCCAATACAATCGCAAGAGTTTGCCCACTTTCCATATCCATTTTGGGGAAACTTTCTGGGGGCAAATAAGGGGCCACGGCTTGCAAAGCAAGATGTAAATTGCGCTGATATCCTGCCAATTTCTGGGTCATTTTTTCATACGTACCCAATTGGACGGATGACAACATTTTCATCATTTCCACAACCTCTTTCAAATCGGTCATGATTTTTAGTTTTTTTTGCAAGGCCTCTAAGGTCATTTCATCTCCTTTTCCAAGGCATTTTGAAAGGCGTTGACAAGTTTTTCCCGTACCCCAGCGGTCAATTTTTCTTTTTTATCTTCCCATGCTTTGGCGGTCCTTAGAAACTTTTGATGGAACGTTTTTAAAATGATATATTGCGCTTTAGAAATATCGGTTTCTGGCACATCGTCCAACACCCCTTCTTCCACCGCCACCCATACGGCGATTTGGTCAGCGACGGGCATAGGTTCATATTGGGGTTGTGCCATAATTGCCCGAATCACTTGTCCCCGTTTCAATTGTTTTGTTGTGGCTTCATCTAAGGTTGTTCCAAATTTAGCAAAAGATTCTAATTCTTCAAATTGCGCATAGAATAATTTTAACGCCCCGACCAAAGAACGATAGGCGGGAATTTGGGCATCTCCGCCAACACGCGAAACAGATCGGCCTGTATCCACGGCGGGGAATTGTCCTTTTTGAAACAGGGGCGTAGATAAATAAATTTGACCATCTGTAATAGAAATAATATTGGTGGGAATATAGGCCGAAATATTCCCCGCTTCGGTAGAAACAATCGGTAAAGCCGTCAAACTGCCGCCCCCTAACTTAGCATTTAAATGGGTAGCCCGTTCTAGCAACCTAGCATGCAAATAGAAAATATCCCCTGGATAGGCTTCCCGTCCTGGGGGCGTTTTTAATAATAATGACAGTTGCCGATACGCCCTAGCATGCGCCGTTAAGTCGTCATAGATAACAAGGACATCTTTCCCCTGTTCCATAAAATATTCCCCGATACTGGTGGCGGCATAGGGGGCAATATATTGCAACCCCGCTTCGTCTTTACCATCAGCCACCACCACAACACTTTGTTCAAAAACCCCACTTTTTTTTAGGGTTTCAATCACATGAGCGGTACTAGAAGCGCGTTGACCAATGGCGCAATAAATACAAATCACATCTGTCCCAGCTTGGTTTAACATTGTGTCCAGCGCAATAGCGGTCTTTCCTGTTTGTCTATCCCCCAAAATTAATTCCCGTTGCCCCCGCCCAATAGGGGTAAAGGCATCAATGACTTTTAACCCCGTCTGCAAAGGGGCTTGCACGGGGGCCCTATCCATAATTGCCACCGCTGGTCGTTCCACGGGCAAGCGTTTATTTCCCGGCACGCCCCCTAATCCATCCAACGGTTCCCCCAAAGGATTAATCACCCGTCCCAAAACCCCAGACCCCACAGGGACATCCAAAATACGTCCTGTGCGATGGGCTTTATCCCCTGCTTTCAAAGGGGTTGGCGGGGTTAAAAACACAACCCCAACATGGGTAGGACTTAGGGTATGAACCATCCCCAAAACGTTTTCTTTAAACATCACCAATTCGTTCAACCCCACACCCGATAATCCCGTGACTTCGGCCGTCCCAGATGATAAACTTTGAATTACGCTGACTTCCCGTAAGGTCGGTTTTTTCTGAGCTTTTAAGCCCGTTTCTAACACTTTTTTTGTTTGTTGAGCCATTGTTTTAAACATGTGCATCCTCCGGCATAACGGTCAAAGCTTGCTTCACATGGACATCCCAATCGTTTAAGTAATCATCAAGCGTCCAATTAATTTCCACGGGGCCAATACTTAAAACAGCCCCCATCAGTAAGCTGTCATCTTCACGACATAAAATACCTATTTTTTTACCTTGACAAATTTCCTTCAAGGCGTGTTTTAAAGGGGTAAGATCCTGTGCTTGCAAGGGGGTGGGTGTTGTTAAAACCACGGGAGTTTTTGCCTTGATTAATGTCATCAATTTTTTCCGATCTTTGGCTTTTAGCCCTTTAATTTGTTCGGCAATATGGCCTATCACCAAGGTCTTCATTTCCGGCAAAGACAGATCCTGTAAAATTCGTGACACCAATTGAACGGTACACATCGCAATATTTTGACGCAACGCCTCTTTAGCTTGTTCATGTTGGGTCATAATATCGGTTTTTAAGCGTTCTTGGGCCTGAGATAACGATTCTTTTAAAACCTGTTTTTGCTGATAGGCATACTGCAATATTTCTTGGTCGGCCTTCACAAAAGCCGCCGCCTTTTCATCTTCAAAAGCATCCATTTTTTGGGCATACTCGGCTTTCAAAGCTTCGGCGTCGGCCAAAGTTTTTTCGGCACTTTGCAGACGGTCTTTGATTTGATTTTGTCGTTTTTCTATCATTGCTACCACGGGGCGATACAAAAACTTGTTTAACACCCATACCAAAATCAAGAAATTGACAATCTGCGCGATAAATGTCGTCCAAGAAATGCCCATGAACTTCTCCCTATTTTTCGGCCAGTGTCACCATGTACGACCAAAAGGGATTTCCGTATAAAATCAAAAACGTGACAATTAAGGCATAAATCGCCGTTGATTCCAACATCGCCATGGTAACAAATAAGGTTCTGGTCAACGCCCCCATTTCATCGGGTTGTTGGGCCATTGCTTTTAGGGCGCTTTGTGCGGCATTTCCTTCGGCAACGGCCGATCCCAAGCCCCCAATGGCGATACAAATACCCGCCGCCAAAACACTACATCCCCCTAAAATTGCCAATGCTGTTTCCATAAGATTCCTCCTTTTTTTTACATATCCAATGGATCTTCAAAGGACTGGCTAGGCCCTACCGAAGATACATATACCACCCCTAACAGGGCGAAAATATAAGCTTGAATTAATCCCGTTATTTGCCCCAGCAATTGCATAGGAACCGGCAATAGGAACGGGGCTAAATTCAACAACACTGTCCCTGCCACGGCCCCCCCTAGCATATTTCCATATAACCGAAAAGCCAACGCAAAAACAGATGAAAAATCACTTAAAATGTTTAGGGGAATCATCAAGGGGGTCGGTTCAACGTACTTTTTTAAATACCCCTTGACACCGGCATTTTGAATCCCGTAAATGGGCATCGCCACAAAAACACAAAACGCAAAAGCCGCCGTTGTAGATAAACTAGATGTGGGGGCTTTAAACCCGGGGATAATCGTCAAAAGATTACTTAAAGCAATAAATAAAAAGAACGTTCCAATCCCTTTTAAATAACGGGCGGGGTTATCCAAACTTACTTCTTTGATTTGCCGGCGGATTCCCATGACCAACATTTCTAAGGCAACTTGGGGTTTAGAAAGGGGGCCTTCGGCTTTTAAAGAACGGGTCAAAATAAACGACCCTAATCCCAAAATACCCATGACAACCCATGTATAAACAAGTGTGGCATTTATGGGAAATCCCAGCACCCAAAACAACACCTTCGCGTCTAAATTTTCAACCATTTATCCCCTTTAACAACGCTTGAATTTTCTTTTTTTCATAACGAATGGCAACAAAACGTACCAGCAAAAATCCCGCAAAAGCCCACGTAAAACGCCCTATGTCTTTTTGTGCCAATATCACTAACCCCATAAACACAAGGGCTAAACGTACAAAAGCGCTGATCATTAACCAGGCCCCTTTATGCCGGATTTTAGGTAACCTTATAACCACCCCCCATAACAAGGCAATATATAAAATCCCTAAGCCCAAGCCCCCTAAAAAGCAGAAAAAACCCGTCATTTTTCCCCTTTCCGAATATTTTTCACTTCCCGAATCAACCACAGATGAGCGTTAATCAAACCAATCACAAAGCCCACCCCCAACGCCACTAATGTCCAAAAAAAGGACGCCCCCAATGGAAAATGGGCATCCAACAACCGTCCCACCAAAACACCGATAATCAAGGGTACCCCCAAATACCATCCGTACCCCCCCAAAGCCCTGATATTCCACGCCATTTCTGGGGCAGGACGTTTACCGGCCTTAGCTTTCTGAATCAATGTTTCTTTTATGTCTGTTAAGGTTTTAGGTGTTTTTCTCATAAGCTGTTCCCTTGTTCTTTTAACGTCATCAGGCCTTTTGCTAACCCGACTTCCAACTTAGCCACCGTGGCGTTAAAGATTTTACGGTCTTCTTCCATTTTTTTAAAATCGCGTTCAATAGCTTGTACCAATTTTTCGGCGTTATCGGAAACAATCGCCAACCCCGTAGATACCTGCACATTTTGTTCTTTTTTAACTAACGTTCCTTGCGCAATGGCAATATAGCGAACACCCTCTTTTCCTTCACAACACATAATCCCTGTGGGCACCACCGTCACACAATCTTGGTGCCGGGGCAAAATCGTCCACCGCCCCACAATGGAATCAAAGGTTAATTTTGTAATATCCCGATCTAAAACCGTTTCTATGGGCGTCATAATGTTTAAGTGCATTAGTCTTTCCCCCGTTTTTTAAGGGCTTCATCCACCGAACCCACCATATAAAAATCGTTTTCAGACAAGGCATTAAATTCCCCAGATAAAATCCGTTCACACCCAGAAAGTGTTTCTTCTAAATTGACAGATCGGCCTTCCATCCCCGTAAATTGCGTGGTGGTAAAAAACGGCTGAGTCAAAAAGCGTTCTAATTTTCGGGCAGTTAAAACCACGGCTTGATCGCGTTCGGGTAATTCGTCAAACCCAAGCATGGCAATAATGTCTTTTAGCTCTTCATACTGCGTCAAGGTTCGGCGCACCGCGGTGGCGATTTTATAATGGCGCTGACCAACCACCAATGGGGTCAGCATATCGGATGTGGATGTCAAGGGGTCCACCGCGGGATACAGGCCCTGGGCTGCCCGCGTCCGGGATAACACAATCGTGGACGATAAATGGGCGAAGGTATGTGTCGCCGATGGATCTGTAAAATCATCCGCAGGCACATAAACCGCTTGAATGGATGTAATCGCCCCCGAGGCAGTACTAGAAATCCGTTCTTCAATTTCGGCAATATCGGTTCCTAACGTGGGTTGATACCCCACGCGCGACGGCATTTGCCCCAGTTGTACCGACACTTCAGACCCGGCTTGAATAAACCGGAAAATGTTATCCATCAGCAACAACACATCTTGATGTTTCTTATCCCGAAAATATTCCGCCATGGTTAAAGCCGCTAAGGGCACCCGAAAGCGTACACTAGGGGCTTCATTCATCTGTCCAAACACCATCACGGTTTTATCCAACACGCCGGCCGCTTGCATTTCCCGATACAATTGTTCCCCTTCCCGGGATCGTTCCCCAATACCAGCGAACAAACTAACCCCTTCATACCGTCCCACCATATTGTTAATCATTTCGGTAATTAAAACGGTTTTACCAACACCGGCCCCCCCGAATAACCCCGCTTTACCCCCCCGTTCCATAGGGGCTAACAAGTCAATGGCCTTAATCCCACTCACGAAAATCTGTTTTTCGGTTTGCAATTGATTCATCGGCAAGGGCTTAGCATGAATTGGCCGGACTGTCTTTGTCTTAACCGTTCCTTTGTGATCAATAGGTTGCCCAAAAACATTAAACATCCGGCCCAATACGGCGTTTCCCACAGGGACTTCCAATTCATGGCCCGTTGGATATACTTTCATACCTCTGGTTAACCCTTGCGTTGACCCAAAAGCCAGTGTCCGGACGGTTATTTCATCGGCATACCCTTGTACTTCCAGAACTAAATCTTTCTGAGGTCCTGTCAACAAACAGGCATTCAAAGCCGGCAGCCCTTTTTCAAAAGCCACATCCACAACGGATCCCGTAATTCCAATAATTTTACCGATGTATTCCATCCCTTTTCCCCTTTAAAAGGAAGTTTTTGCTCCCCTGTTTTACGAAAAATCTAACCATTTTTCCCTATTCTGTCAAGGAAAAACGGGTGTAAGCCCCCCTTTTTTTTAGAAAGAACACCCCTTGATAAAGGGGCCATTTTTTTCCGGACTTTGCTAGAAAAAACTATCCGCAAGATACCCAAATTGGTTCCCCAAAAATCCACCTGTTTCCTAAGACCTTGATAGGTATTTAGCAAACAGGACACGATTTTAGGACAAAGCCCACCCCCGGCAAGCTCAGAGGGCATACGTTTGTCCCCCCGTGTACCCATTATCATCCCTTGTTCTGGCCCGTCCCCCTTTGCGCCTACGATCCCCCCTTGGGCCCGCACCGGCAGGGCCCCATTTTCAGGGGAAGAGAAAGGGCTTGCGGATAAAATTTCCCCTAAAGACGCAAAGCCCTTTCTTCTTCCCTTAACAATCCTATTATCATTCCCATTATCATTA
>JBGUXS010000049.1:0-23126 GCA_045118155.1 Alphaproteobacteria bacterium
TATGTTAGATAATCTGTTTTCTTGTATTTTTATAGCCCCCGCCTTGGGGATTTTGGGGTTGTCGGTTGCAACGGCCATTTATTTTTACATTGCCCGTCAACCCAGTGGCACCCCGCGGATGGTAACGATTGAAAAACAAATCCATACAGGGGCGATGGCCTTTTTAAAGAAAGAATATCGGGTTTTGGCGTATTTTATCTGGGCCATTTTTGTCTTGATTGCGCTGGGTTTAAATATCCAGACGGCTTTGTCTTTCCTAAGCGGGGCGATTACTTCTATTTTCGCCGGCTTCTTTGGAATGATGGCGGCCACCAAGGGAAATTCCCGAACGGCGCAAGCGGCTAAAACCCTTGGCTTAAAAGGGGCTTTGAATATTTCTTATTTTTCGGGGTCGGTTATGGGATTATCCGTGGCTGGTTTAGGATTGTTGGGGTTGGGTGTGTTATACGCTATCTATGGACAGGAAGTTTCTACAATTCAGTATATTAACGGTTTTGCTATGGGGTGCAGTTCCATCGCCTTATTTGCCCGTGTTGGGGGCGGTATTTACACCAAAGCGGCTGATGTGGGATCTGACTTGGTCGGTAAAGTGGAAGCCGGTATTCCCGAAGATGACCCACGGAACCCCGGTGTGATTGCCGATAATGTTGGGGATAATGTTGGGGATATTGCCGGGATGGGGGCGGATATTTATGAATCCTATTGTGGGGCGATCATTGCTTCGTCTGCGATTGCTGCCACGATGAGCCGAGATTCCTTATTATCCTTAGGTGTTGAAAGGATGACCTTGTTGCAATTGCCGTTGTTACTAGCGGTTATAGGTATGATTGCTTCCTTGTTTGGGGTAGGGTCAATGTGTTTCTTGAAAAACTTAAAACCGGCCAAAGCATTGCGGTATACAACTTTTTGTGCGGGTGGATTGTTTATCGTTCTAAGCTTGGGCTTAGTCTTGGGTATGCATTTGCCTGTACGTTTGTTTTGGGCCGTATTATCGGGTTTAGTGGTTGGAACGCTTATTGGGTTGTTTGCTGAATATTATACGTCGGGGCGTCCTGTGCGTAAGATTGCCCACCAAAGCCGGACAGGGGCGGCCACGGTTATTATTTCTGGCTTATCTGTCGGGATGGCTAGCACTGTTTTGCCGGTCTTATGTATTTGTGTGGCGACGTTTATTGCTTATTATGCCGCCGGTATTTACGGGATTGGTATTTCCGCAGTCGGTATGTTAGCAACCGTTGGGGTGACCATGACGGTGGACGCTTATGGGCCAATTGCCGATAATGCCGGGGGGATTGCCGAAATGTCGCATTTAGGTCCAGAAACTCGGTCTATTACGGATCATTTGGATTCTTTGGGAAATACGACCGCCGCTATTGGTAAAGGGTTTGCGATTGGGTCGGCGGCTTTGACGGCTTTGGCGTTGTTTGTGGCGTTTATTCAAGCCGCTAATTTAAGCCAAATTGACTTGGTCAATCCAATGGTTATTATTGGCACCTTTATTGGGGGATGTATCCCGATGTTGGCCGCCGCCATGACGATGCAATCTGTGGGGAAAGCCGCCTATTCCATTGTGAAGGAAGTGCGCCATCAATTCCGTACAATTAAGGGGTTATTAGAAGGGGCCCCAGGGGTTCAACCTAACACGGAACGGTGTGTGAGTATTGCAACCACCGCGGCCTTGCATGAAATGATTTTACCTGGGGTTTTGGCAATTTCTGCTCCGTTGGTTGTGGGGGCATTATTGGGTCGGGAAGCCCTTGGGGGTATGCTGTTAGGGGCTACTGTTGTTGGGGTGTTCTTGGCGCTCTTGATGTCCAATGCCGGGGGGGCTTGGGATAATGCCAAAAAGTATATTGAATGTGGTAAATTCGGGGGGAAGGGGACTGCCCCGCATAAAGCCACCGTTGTAGGGGATACCGTGGGCGATCCGTTTAAGGATACGTCAGGTCCTGCTTTGAATATCTTAATCAAATTAATGATTATCGTTTCCTTGGTAATTGCCCCAATTTTGGCCGCCTATAACTGGAACGGATTATTTTAATTTGTTTTGATGAAAAACACTTTTTTTGACGCCGGTCTTTATCTAAAGGTCGGCGTTATTATTTGTGCTAAATTTCTATTTTGACCTTGAAATATTCTATGGAATGGACTAAGAATAGGTCATGAACTGGCAAGAAAGGAGATAAAAGTGAACTGTATGAAATGGAATATCCCTTTTGGTCGTACCCTATTTATTTTGGGGATATTGTTCGTTGGGCACGGGTACGCCACTGATAGACATTCCTTTCCGATTATACGCAGGCCCGATCGTTCACAAACAAAGGCCATTAATCCCACTGTTCAAGAAATAAAAGACAAAATGCCCAAAAAAGTGACGTATAACTTTTGTCGTAAAGATGAAGATTGTCCACAGCCGAATTGCCTTGATTGCGGGGCTGTATGTGTGAAAAATAAATGTGTATCTGTCAGTTGTAAGGAACATGGAACTTATGATTGGCAGGAACGCAAGTGTATCTGTCACAAAGGGTACGCAGGACAATATTGCGAAAAGAAAAAAGTAAGAAAGCGTAGGAAATAAATCTTACCCCCTTTCCATTTCTTTTGACTAAGAAGGGGAAGGTCAATCAAAACACCTTCTGCCTTTTGGAAAAATCCATCAGGTTGTCTTGAAAAAGCTGTTTTAAACGGCTTTTTGTTTAATAGTATCTGTAATAGTGTCTCGCGTATCTGATAGGGCGTCTTGATCTGTGATGACGCGGTTCCCTAATCACAACGGTTTCACGAACGACCACGGGTTCGGGTTCAACAACGTATAGGGGTTCTTCTATAACGACCGTTCGTGCTGGGGTTAAAGTACTTTGGACGACTGCCCCGACGAGACCTGCCACCGCCCCGCCTACAGCCGCCGCGACCACAGCATTACCATGATGGTGATGAGGTTTTGCATTCGCCGGACAAATAGGCGCAAAAGCAACTGCGCTAGCTAAACAAAACACAATAGCGTGTTTTTTTATATGAAAAGTTTTGTTCTCAGTCATGTTGTACCTCCTTGAACACCCGTAGTATATCCAAAATATCCATTTTGTCAATTAAAACAGGGAAATGCTTATTTTACAATAAGTTATGTTGTTTTTTTGCTAACGATTTGTTTTAATCTTTTTTTGTTGGAACTCTGCTTTTGCCCGATTTAGGTACTGGATAAAATCGTTGTTTGCATGCAACTGGTTGATAAGGATAGATGTGATAAGTCTGGCAGCATCAACATCACTTTGAAAATGGAACCCAACAATAACACGGCTTTCACCATATTCAAAGCCCCGTGTTAAAATTTCGTTTTGACGATCGGGATTAATTTCGGCCAAAACCAAAGCAATTGCCCAGCCCATTGTTGTATGTCCCGACGGATAAGAAGAATTGTCCCTTAACGCTTCTTCATCTTTTGGTAAGGGTGTCGGTTCGTTAAATTGCACAAAAGGTCTAGCGCGCATAATACGACTTTTTTCTTTATCTTTGCATAAACAGGCTGTTGTCAGTGTTCTATCCAGAAAAGCCCAAATTTCTGGTGTGTTTTTAGGGGAAATTTCCATGCCGAAAGGTTCAGAATAAATCTTAGAAAAATAGTCTAGCGTATGCGCCGCATCTTCTATAGCTTGTTTCCCACGTTCAGTATCACGCATACTTTTGCCCCATTGATAACGTTGCCAATCGTTGTAAAAGGCAGCGTCTGTTGGTTTGGGGGGTAAGGGAAGGAATTTTGCCCCTGTTGGCATTTCATCTGCTGTCAAAAAAGGAGTGACGGTTGCATGGCAAGCCGAATAGACGAATGCTAAGAATAAAACGATCAATATTTTTTTCATTTTTCCCCTCTTTAAAAATTCTGTGGTATGACAAGGATTCTAATACAAGTTCTTAACTGATTTCAATAAAAATTTATTTTGTGGTGTAAGATGGGGGGAAAAGAGAGTTGTTATGTAATTTTTGAGCTGATTCTATACTATATTGACATCCGATACGATTATTAGTAAACTACTTCAGGAGGGTATTATAATGACAAAAGAAATAAGATTTTGTAAGCCCGAAGGGGAATATTGGTTTTTGTCGCCACTGGCTGGTTTCCCAATAAAAATGGCAGTGGATGGTGCGGATTATGTTTTCCCAAGCGTTGAACATTACTATCAAGCGATGAAATTTTATGCGTCAGACAAAAGATTTGATGTTATTTTAAAAATAAAAAATCCTGATGAAGCACGCTTGCTTACTAAGACACCCGAATATAAAATAAATCGCAGAAAAGATTTTGATACCAACAAATTTGATATTATGGAAAAAGCTTTATATGCCAAATTTATTCAGAATCCTGATGCAGCAGAATTGTTAAAATCCACAGGTGATGCCATATTGATAAAATCATGCCCTGTATGTTATAAATGTGGCTTTGGAGAAGGCAGCGGTATGAATCGCATAGGTAAAGTTTTAATGAAAATTAGGGCAGAAATCCAAAAATAAAATCTTCTCATGGTTCGGGTGGCTGGATTGCTCGGGGTAAGACCCCTCGTCCTCGTTGCACTCGGACCGCCTAACGGCGTCGTTCGCTTGCGCTCACCGAACCAACGATCCGTTGGCTCTTCATCCAGCACACCCTAGCCAATAAAAAAAAACCTTGGGGTGGCTGGATTGAGCGTGCAATTCTCGAACTAGATTATGGATTGTCTAAATTACTAAAATCGTTAGTCAGCATCATCAGATTATCGGCAATACTATCTGAAGAAAAGGCATATCCTATACCAACATTAGCTGAACGTTCCATTTGGGATATCAGTATTTTAAAACAATCAGAACAAACATCTTTAACATTTATTTGAGATTTTATTTTTTTAAAATAATCAGTAAATCCATTTTCTTTGCGAGATACAATGCCTATGATTTTTCCTGTTTTAACATCTATTAAAGGACCTCCTGAATGACCATTATTTATATTACCATCAATTTGGTAAACTGTAACATCATTCTTTTTATAAATAGACGATATTATTCCTTTATGCAAACTTAGATTTTCTTTTCCAAATGGATATCCAAAAAAGCATACTTCATCACCTATTTTTACATGATTGTCAGAAAGAAATTCTAAAGGCTTATAAGTTATATTTTTAAATGTTTTTATAGTTTGTCCATTTGATAAAGTAACTTCTTCTAGTTGTTCTGGATCAATATTAATCCGATTGAAGTGTAGTATTATATAGTCATTATATATATCTTCAGAATAATATCCTGTTCGAGAATTTAATATTTCATTTTTTTCATATTTAAATGCCCCAATCATTAAATCTGTTACAGGTGTGTTTCCAGATTTGCAAAAAACATCTGAAGGAATAATACGAGTATTATATAAGAAAGTCCACAATTGATATGGAATGTCATTTATTATTGGTAAAACATTTTTGAAGATATGAAAGTTTGTAATTAGGTAATTACCAACAAAAAAACCTGTTCCGGATATATGCATAAAATTTGAATTGTCTAATTTAATATTTTGATCTTTAATCTTTTTTAAATCTGGAAATAATTCCAATCTCACTATGTATGGTGCATATGATTTGAAAATATCATGTAATTCCATCTTATTAATCCTTTTACACAATATACAATGAGTATCATATAAATTAAGAATGTTTTCTTTCTAATTCGTCAAGAGTTTTTCCTTCGCTATTTTTCCATTCCAGCCAACCATTGGCTCTTCTGCCTAACACAATAGCAGCCGCAGAAGATACAGATGCAAAGAGTTTGTTTTCTTGTAGAATGTAATGGTCATCTTGTTTCTTCAATAATCCAGAAGCAATCATTTCATCTCGTTGAGATAACTTATCAGTTCCTGGATGCAATTCTAGTTTACAAATGGAGCCTTTATACAATAAAAATCCTTCTTCTGTATATTCTCCTTTGCCTATATTGTTATATTTATCAGAGCATACGAAAATATCTTTTTCTGACTTCTCATGACTTTCTAAAGGTTGAAAACATTTTAATCCTAATGTTGATAAAAGAATTTCAATTGTTTGAATATAATAAGATAATTCAGAAAGGATTTCTTCTGTAAGATTAGGACATTTTGGTAACTGTTTATTCTCATTCATGATAGCTTGATTTAAATCATGTGCTTTTTTTACGAAATAATACTCAAGATAGCTGTTATGAGCATCATTGAATCCAGTTTCATCTTTTAGCCTAATTGCGAAAAGCATATTCCAAAAATCTTTTTTATTATCATGGGAATAGGTTCTGCTTTTAACATCACCTTTACCAATATAAATTTCAGGTTTTTCAACTTTAAGACTGTCAACTAAAATGTAAACACCATTAAATGCCAGCAATTTATTGTTTTCGGAAAGAGACGCTCTCGGTATTTGAATTATTTCAACTTTATCAGTAGTTATTGAGGCTTTTTTCACACCTTTAGGATTTCCATCTGGCAAGAATATTTGAATTGTTTTTCCCGGCATTATTAGTTCCTTTGATTTATATTATATATAACTTCATATTAACTTGAAAATTTTTCAATGCAACTAAAATCATGGTTCTTTTTAACAAAAGCACCCATGGGCGGCCGGATATAATTCGAACTCAAGTATTTGATTTTTAAGGAAACTCATTGCAAAAAGTTCGAAGATTATCCGGGGTGTGGCATATTTGGTATCAAACATTCGAACCAGCTTAAATGCTTGTAAATAAAAGAAAAAGTCATCATTTTAGATGACTTGTGCGGTTTGGCTGGGGTGGCTGGATTGGGTACTCCCGTAAACGGGTCCTCCTCGCGACGTAAGGTTCAAACGGCGCTTAACAGCTTGTTTTCACCAACTATCCGCCCGAACCAACGATCCGTTGGTTCTTTCCAACTCATCCTAGCCATAAAAAATGCCCCCGATGAACGGGGGCTTTTTTATGGCTGGGGTGGCTGGATTCGAACCAACGGATGACGGGATCAAAACCCGCTGCCTTACCACTTGGCGACACCCCAATATCAATGTATGGCGCGCTTGGCGAGATTCGAACTCACGACCCTTGCCTTCGGAGGGCAATACTCTATCCAGCTGAGCTACAAGCGCAAACCGCCTTGGACATAACTCTTAAAGTTTACACCCTTTTTTTTGTATTTCAAGTCTTTTTTTTAAAAAACAAAAAGTTTTTCTAAAAAAATCCCTATTTCCTTGACTTTTTTATAAAAATGGTTAGACTTTGTCCCTGATAAGAGAGGGTTTGATGACACAAAAATCTATTTTTTCTCAGCTTTGCTGGTTTATGGGGGTATATTTTGTTTTATGGGTAGGGTATGCGGCTTTACGTATCGGGGTTCCCATGGATTCAGCGGAAGCCTTTGTTTGGGGAAGTGAATGGACTTTTGGCACAAATAAACATCCCTTTTTGTCGGGGTGGTTGGCGCAGATCGTTTTAATGCTTGTGCCAAATCCGTCTGTGGCAACGGGGGTCTTGTCGGCGGGATGCGTTTGTTGTGCTTTGTTCTTCACGTATAAATTAGCAACTTGTTTTTTGAAAGAACAATCGGCGTTGTTGGCAAGTTTGTTCCTTTTAGGAACGATTTACTACACCACATCGGCCCCAGAATATAACGTTAATGTTTTAGGAATCGCCTTGTTGCCGGCCTTTTTTTATGTGTTTTATTTGGCAACCGAGCAAGAAAAATTAAGCTATTGGCTGGGGGTAGGGTGTTTAGCGGGCCTTTTAATGATCACAAAATACACTAATTTGCTTTTCTTAGGGGCAGCGGGATTATATATTTTATGCACGGGTAAAAAAAGACGTTTATTGTTAACCAAAGGGCCTTATGTGGCGGGGTGTTGTTTTTGCGCCGTTATGGCCCCACATTTATGGTATTTACCTGAAGTATATGATACTGTGACGGCTTATTATGATTCGCGGTCGGTACCGGCTAAAGGGGGGAGTTTGGTCGTATCCTTAGTGCGCTTTTTAGGGGCCCAAGTTTTGGCCGCTTTAGGAACGCTTATTTTATTGGCGATTTTGGCTGTTAAACAAAAACGATTGCCCCAGTTTAAAAAATGCCCAAGATATCTTGTCTTTATCGGGGTTTTGCCTTTATGTTTGTTTATGTTGTTAGGAATTTGCAAAGGGGCCCAATTAAAGTCTATGTGGGGGTATGGAACTTTGGGAATATTGCCTTTGATAGGGTTAACCATGATGCAACCGCTGACACAAAAAGTTTTTAAGCAAATGCGGACGGTGTGTGCTGTGCTTTTAATTGCTTTGCCTTTTGGTATGGTGATTGCAGATAGTGTACATGTTAGTTCTCGGCTTCATTTTGATGGTCAAAAATTTGCACGGGAATTGGACGCCCTTTGGCAACGAAATGTAGCCACCCCGCTTCTTTTTGTTGGGGGAGATGTCTTTTTATCTTCCCAAATGTACTTGTATGCGCCAGATCATCCGCATGTTGTTTTTTATATGGATTTAGAAAAAAATCCTTGGATTGACCAAGATGCGTTTATTCAAAAAGGGGCTTTGGTTGTGACGGATAATGTGCAAGATTATGAACATTATCAAATTTTATATCCAAAGTTAATGCCCCCAGATGAAAAACAAATTATTTTAAAAAATAGATTGGGAAAAACAAAACAAAAGACAGTTTATGTTGGCATTTTGTTCCCAAATGATGGGGATGACCATGACATCTGATATAGAACGTGTGATTAATGCAGATGACTTCGGTATCAGCTTGGGGGTAAATCAAGCAATTTTAAATGGTTATCAGCATGGTATTTTAACGGGGGCTAGTTTAATGGTGAATGCCCGTTACACCCCTCAGGCGTTGCAATTTTTAAAGAAAATGCCAAACTTAAAAGTTGGGGTGCATTTAACTTTAACCAGTCAGCGTAATCATCACCCTTTGTTAACACACCAAGAAGTTCCCCTGATCGTGGGGGTTGATGGGCAGTATCGGTGTGAATTTTTAAAATTGTTGTGGCTTTCTATTGTTAAGAAAAAAGAACTAAAACGTCAGGTCAAAAAGGAATTTCAAGCCCAAATTGAAAAAGCCTTGGCAGATGGTATTACCATTGATCACTTAGATTCTCACCGACATGTGCATATGATTCCGGCGTTATTTAGTGTGACGAAGGCCTTAAAACAAGCGTATCATATCCCCCATTTAAGGGTTATTAATGAAAATGCCTATTTAACCTTAAAAACAACAGGGCAGTGGCAACATGTTTTTAGTTCTGGGATGATTAAATGGGGATTGTTGAAATTTTTCCGTTTTTTGAATAAAACCCGTGGGGATACTTATTTTTACAGTATTTTATATACCATGCGTGTTTTTGGAAAAGCAACTAGGGATATTAAAATCCCAAAAAAATATAAGCGTGTGGAAATTAATATTCATCCTAGTGTCATTAAAGTGGATAAAGCCAATTATACGGAAAGTCTTGATGATTACTTGCTGTTACATCCCAATCGTCAAAGGGAATACGAAACGATGTTGTCTCCAGACCTTTTGAAAAAAATTCATTTTTGATAAAAAACACTTGTATCTTTCATAATTCAATAATATGCTTTTTGAAAAGCGGAGGATTGAATGCATATTAGAATATTGGGATGTGGACCTTCTTATGGGATTCCATCTATTCGGTATCAGTTTGAAGTGTGCGACGGAAGTGTGCCGGAAAATACACGACTCAGATCATCAATCTTGATTCAACATGAAAAAGGAAATTTGTTAATTGATACGGGGCCAGACTTAAGAACACAGATCATTAGGGCAGGGTATCCCTATGTGGATGCGGTTTTGTATACACATGACCACTATGATCATATGGGCGGGGCAACGGATTTGAACGGCTATTTTACGGTTACCCGTAAGACAATTCCTGTTTATGGGGTTAAGAAAGATTTGGAACGTCTTAAAGAAATTGTTCCCTATATGATGAAAGAACATTGTCCTGAGTATTATTTGGAAACGCATCCTATTGTCCCATATAGACCTTTTGAAATTAATGGGATTCCCATTGTTCCGATTTTACAACGTCATGGGGTGGGGCATTCAATTGGGTATAAGATAGGAAACGATTTTGCGTATTCAACGGATGTGTCTAAGATTAGTCCTAAAGGTTTTGAAATGTTAAAAGGGATAAAGACATGGGTTCTTGGGGTTGGGGTTAAAGATTATCGCGATCATTGCCCTCATTTGTCTTTGGGGGAAGCGTTAATTTGGATAGAAAAAGTGAAGCCCCAAAGGGCCGTTATTACGCATATGGGGGGCAAGCTTGATTACAAACAATTGCAATCTTTATTACCTTCCTATGTCAAACCGGCCTATGATGGGATGGAATTTGATGTCTAAGGCATCAAATAAGGTAGAAGAATTAAAAGTTCATTTTTTAAATCAACCCGATTGACAACTCGGTCTACCATGCCGTGTGCTTCTAGGTATTCGGCCTTTTGGAAGTTTTCTGGTAATTTAGCCCGTATGGTTTGTTCAATTACCCTGGGCCCCGCAAAACCAATAATGGCCCCAGGTTCGGCCAACGTAATATCCCCTAGCATGGCTAACGAGGCCGTGACCCCCCCCGTTGTTGGGTGGGTTAAAATAACAATATAAGGCAAATTTTTGGCTTTTAATTGTTCTATGCCAATAGTGGTTCGGGCCATTTGCATGAGGGATAACATGCCTTCTTGCATTCTGGCCCCGCCCGAAGCCGTTAAGACAATTAAGGCCGCTTCTTGTAAAACAGCCAGTTGTACGGCCTTTAAAAAAGCTTCCCCAACGGCGATTCCCATAGACCCCCCCATAAATGAAAAATCAAAGATCCCTATGACCGCATTTTTACCACCAACTTTACCGCATGCTACGACAAAAGCATCTGGGTTCTTTGTTTTTTTACGGGCATCTTTTAAACGATCTGGGTATGATTTTGTGTCCGAAAAATTTAAAGGATCATCTGTAATCTTAGGCAATTGTACAATCGTAAATTCTTCATTATCAAACAACATTTCCAAGCGTTTTAAGATGGGTAGGGCAAAATGATAGTTGCAATGAGGACAGACAAAGTGATTTTGGCTGATTTCCGTATGATAGAGCAAGGTTCCACACCCCGGACACTTATCCCAAAAATGATCTGGAACTTCTTTTTTTTGATTTAATGCCTTGATAGTAGGACGTGTTAGTCGTGAAATCCAGTTCATGAGATGTTATTGTTTATCATTAAGGGCTTTTAGCATAGCTTTCCCCGCTTTAAAAGAAGGGACTTTCTTTTCTTTGATGTGGACGGTTTCCCCTGTTTTAGGATTACGCCCCATTTTTTCTTTGTGTTGACGCACGGAAAGAACCCCAAATCCCCTGAGTTCAACCCTGTTACCGGCGGCTAAAGCTTTGGTAATTGTTGAAAATACACATTCCACAACACGTCCCGCATCAATCAGGGATAAATTATTCTTTTTTGCAATTTTTGCAATAAGTTCAGATTTAATCATAAAAAACCTCCACTTTTCTTTAATTAGAGGAACTTATACCATATTTTTTACAAAAAAACAAGATAAAAAAACACCCGAAGAAAAACTTCGGGTGTTTTAAAAGAAAATTTCCTTTTATTGAGCAAGCTTTTGATATAAAGCAAATCTGGCATCAATATATTCTTGGGCTTCTTTGACCAAGGTTTCATAATACTCAGGATTTTGTTGCTTAACAATCTTAAAGCGGTTTTCCGTCGCCATAAATTCGGCCACCGGTTTTGTCGGTTTAGAATCTAACTGGAACGGATTTTGCCCAGCGGCCTTCCGTCTTGGATCAAAACGGTATAATGGCCATAACCCTGTTTCTACAGCCATCTTTTGATGTTCTAGCCCTAAGGAGCCAATGTCATACCCATGTGAAATACAGTGGGCATAAGCAATAATCAAGGATGGTCCATCAAAACTGCCCGCTTCATTAAAGACTTGGATAGTATGTGCATCTTTGGCCCCGATGGAAACGCTAGCTACATAGACGTTCCCCGAAGACATGGCAATCATCCCCAAATCCTTTCGTGGCAAGTTGTTTCCTGCGGTTGCAAACTTTGCCGATGCCCCAATCGGGGTTGCTTTGGACCGTTGCCCCCCAGTATTGGAGTAAACTTCGGTATCCATGACCAAGATATTGACGTTTTTCCCGGAATATAGGACGTGGTCTAAACCACCGTAGCCGATATCATAGGCCCAACCATCACCCCCTAAGATCCAGACAGAGCGTTTTACCAAGGTGTCTGCAATTGGAAGAAGTAATTTTGCTTTGGCATCTGAAGAACCAGCTAATTTTTCCTTTAGGGCTTTGACCCGTGCCCGTTGTTCAATGATACCGCTTTCGGTAGATTGATCGGCGGTTAAAATTCCTTGAACAAGGGTGTCCCCTAAGGTGCCAGCCAAGTCTTTGACAAGTTGTTGAGCATAGACATTTTGAGCATCAATACTGGTGCGCATCCCTAAACCAAATTCAGCATTATCTTCAAAGAGTGAGTTCGCCCAAGCTGGCCCCCGACCTTCTGCGTTTTGGGCATAAGGTGTGGTTGGCAAGTTCCCACTGTAAATGGAAGAACACCCTGTCGCATTGGCAACAACCAAACGATCCCCGTAAAGTTGAGTCATTAACTTGACATACGGTGTTTCCCCACAGCCAGCACAAGCCCCAGAAAATTCAAATAAAGGCCGTAATAAGCTGACAGATTTGACCTGATTTGTGTTTAACTTGCTCCGATCCGTATCCGGTAAAGACAGGAAGAAATCAAAATTCTTAATTTCATTATCCAAGTTCTTTTCCAATGGGACCATTGTTAAAGCTTTTTTATCTGGATTTTCCTTAGATTTTGCTGGGCAAACCCGTGTACAAAGGGTACACCCTGTACAATCTTCAGGGGCAACCTGAATCATAAACTTATTACCTGCAAAATCAGGGGCTTTATAATCAGCAGATTTAAAACCTTCTGGGGCCGATGTCAAGGCATCAGGAGTTGCCACTTTGGCCCGAATAGCCGCATGTGGACACACAACGGTACATTTCCCGCATTGGATACACAAAGCCGGATCCCATTCTGGAATAGAAGTCGCAATCCGCCGCTTTTCATATTTAGCTGTATCAGTTGGCCAAGTTCCGTCAACGGTCCATTCAAAAGCACTCACCGGTAAGTCATCCCCTTTGCCTTCAATGATTTTCCCTGTCACCCGTTTTAAGATCTCAGGTGCCTTATCGGAAACCCCAGGTTGTAAGGTATGGGTAGAAGTGGCTTGCCCAACAGGGATTTCATGTAAATGTTCTAATGTTTCATTAACAGCCCGAATATTGGCATCCACAATTTCTTGACCTTTTTTGGCATAAGTCTTTTCAATGGATTTTTTGATTTTTTCAATAGCTTCCTCTTTAGGTAAGACCCCAGAAATTGCAAAGAAACACGTTTGCATAATCGTGTTAATGCGTCGCCCCATTCCGGTGTCTGCAGCCACTTTGACCGCATCAATTGCGTACAATTTGATATGCTTATCTAAGATAGTTTGTTGCATAGTGCGGGGTAAGCTATCCCATACTTTGTCGGCCGGTTCTTGTGTATTTAACAAGAAGACAGAATTAGGGGCCGCATATTCCAACACATCCATCTTATATATATAAGGTGTATGATGGCATGCAACAAAATTGGCCGAATCAATCAAATACGGAGCATGAATCGGATTTTTAGAAAATCTTAAGTGCGATGTTGTCATCCCACCAGATTTTTTACTGTCATAAACAAAGTATGCTTGGCCATAATATCCCCCATCATTGGCAATAATTTTAATGGAGTTCTTATTGGCCCCAACTGTTCCGTCAGACCCTAAGCCATAGAACAAGGAACGATTGACGTCTTCAGAATCAATGGTAAAGGTCTTATCATAATCTAATGACAAGTGAGTCACATCATCATTGATTCCGACTGTAAAGCGTGTTTTTGTCGTGTTTTCAAAGACCGCTTTGGCTATGGCGGGCGTAAAGTCTTTTGAAGAAAGACCGTAACGTCCGCTTAAGATTTTTGGTAAAGCCACTTGGACATCTTTATTGCTGTACCCTTGAACAAAAGCCGAAACAACGTCCAAATAAAGTGGTTCCCCAACGGAACCAGCTTCTTTTGTTCTATCCAAAACTGTCACGGTTTTGACGGTTTTTGGTAAGGCCGCTAAGAAAGCATCCACGGGGAATGGCCGGTAAAGGTGCACAGCAACCACCCCGTATTTACCCCCTTTAGCATTTAAGACCTTAGCTGTTTCAATTAAGGTTTCAATTCCAGAACCCATAGCGACAACTACGTGGTCAGCATCTTCTGGACCTGTGTAGTCCACAAGATGATATTGACGGCCTGTTACAGAGGCAAATTTATCCATGCAATCTTGAACATGCTTTGGAGTTGCCGTATAGTAGATGTTAGAAGCTTCCTTGATTTGGAAGAATACGTCTGGGTTTTGTGCAGTTCCTCGAACAACGGGTTTATCCGGAGAAAGTGCATTTTTCGCGATGAAATCCGTTGGAATGTCCGCCATTAAAGTTTTTAAATCTTCATCGGAAATTGTTTCAACTTTGTTGATTTCGTGGCTTGTTCTGAACCCATCAAAGAAATGTAAGAAAGGAACCCGTGATAAGAAAGTGGACATTTGAGCAATCGCAGCGAAGTCCCCAGCTTCTTGAACTGAATTAGAAGCAAGCATTGCAAAACCGGTTTGCCGAGTCGCCATCACATCAGAATGATCTCCAAAAATAGATAAAGCATGTCCCGCGATAGTTCTAGCGGCTACATGCATCACAAAAGGTAATAATTCCCCAGCAATTTTGTACATATTGGGGATCATGAGTAACAGCCCTTGGCTAGCGGTATAAGTTGTCGTAATAGAACCGGCTTGTAAAGAACCATGTACTGCCCCAATAGCCCCCGCTTCGGATTGCATTTCCAAAACATCAGGATGTTTCCCCCAGATGTTTAATTGGCCACCAGCACTCCATGTGTCGGCCCATTCCCCCATAGGGGATGACGGGGTAATTGGGTAAATAATAGAAACTTCATTAAGGCGATAGGCAACAGAAGCCGCGGCTTCATTCCCATCCATCATTTTTAACTGAGACATACACATTTCCTTTCTTAAAAATAAACGCCCCTATTATAAAAAAATGAAAAGTTAAAGTCTAGTAAAAAATAAAACTTTTTTCTTTATGGGGAAAATACTTGACAGGGATAAATAAGGGCCTATACTCTTAGGGACTTTTATTGAAAGGTGAAACTATGCATTTAAAACAATGGGGGATTCTTGGGGGAATGTTTTTGATCCTAGCATCTTGTGCGGGGACAAAGAAAGAAATCGTTGCCGAACCTGAAGATATGTATACACGGGCTAAAATTCTTTTTGATGAAAAGGAATATACGGAATCGGCAGAACTGTTTGACGAAATTGATAAACAACATCCATATTCCTTATGGGCGCCACGGGCACAGATTATGGCGGCATATGCTTATTATAAGGTCAATAAATATGATGAAGCCGTTTTAACTTTGGATCGTTTTATTCAATTACACCCAGGTAATAGAAATACGCCGTATGCTTTTTATTTAAAGGGCTTGTGTTATTTTGAACAAATTTCCAATATAGAACGGGAACAAAAAATGTCAGAAAATGCCCTTGCTACATTTAACGCTCTGATTATGCGTTATCCGACAAGCCCTTATAAAGAAGATGCCGAAAAGAAAATTAGCTTGATTATGGATCATTTGGCTGGAAAGGAAATGGAAGTGGGGCGTTATTATGAAGCCCGTAAAGACTATGTTCCTGCCATGAACCGTTATCAAACTGTGATTAAAAATTATCCGGATACGATGCAGGTATCCGAAGCGTATTACCGTTTAGGGGTTTGTTATTATGCTTTAGGGATTAGGGCTAGGGCACTTGATACCTTAAAAAAAATGAAAAAAGATTTTCCCTCTGTCGTGTGGACAAAGAAACTGGAACGTGTCCTAAAAGACTAAGAGGAACGTAAACATGCTGGATTCCTTAACCATAAAAAATGTTGTGTTGATTGACAACTTAGAACTTGTTGGTGGGCCGGGATTAACGGTAATGACTGGGGAAACAGGGGCTGGAAAATCTATTATTTTGGATGCTTTAGGGTTAGTTTTAGGGGATAGGGCCGATGTTGGTTTGATTCGCTATGGACAAGATAGCTTATCAGTGAGTGCTGTTTTCCATCTGTCAAATAATCATGGAATTTGGGAATTTTTAAAGGAACAAGAAATCCCTTTGGAAGATGATTTAATTCTTAAAAGAACTTTGACTAAAGAGGGAAAAAGTAAGGCCTTCATCAATGGGGAAGTTGTTCCCCTTTCTTGTTTGCGCCAGGTGGGACAGCAGTTGGCTGAAATTCATGGACAATTTTCTTCCTATCAGCTTTTAGATCCTAAAAATCACTTGGGTATTTTAGACCGATATGGGCATTTTTCAGACTCTTTAAAGGAACTGGCGGGACTTTATGAAAATTGGCAAGAGGCTAAAAAAGCTTATCAAGAACAGGAAGACCTTGCTAGGCAAGCCACAGAACAGGAAGCTTATTTACGGCAGGTTCAAGAAGATTTGACCCCTCTAAATATAAAAATCGGGGAAGAGGAAGAACTTGTTACCCAAAGAAAACTTTTATTGAATGGCGAGAAAATAAGGGAAGAATTGGCCTTGACATCTCAAGCTCTTTCCACGGAAAATCAAGGGGCTTTGGCTTTGTGTTACCGGATGCAACATGCTTTGGAACGGGCAAATGCTCTGGCAGAAGAAAAATTTACTCCTTTGTTGGAAAAAATATCTGGGGCCTTGGAAAATCTGTTGGATGCTGAAGCTTTTTTACAAGATGAAGAAGCTTTTTTGCAAGATAATGAACAGTTAAAAAAGGTGGAAGATAGGTTATATACTTTACGAGATATGGCTAGAAAATATCATCTATCAATTGATGAATTGCCTGCGTTTTTAGATGGTTGTGTTGAAAAATTAAACTCTTTATCTAACACATCAACAACCTTAATTGAACTACAAGAAAAAGAAAAGTTGGCTGAAAAATCTTATAGAACGCATGCCAAAGATTTACACGAAAAACGGCTACAAGCAGCACAAAATTTGATGAAGGAAATTCAACAAGAATTACCGGCCTTAAAATTACTTCATGCCCAATTTGCTGTTCAGGTGGAAGAAGATGCCCCTAGTGCTACGGGGGTAGATAAAGTATTTTTTATGGCCTCGACAAATGCGGGAACCCCCTTAGCACCCTTGAATAAAATTGCTTCAGGTGGAGAACTTGCTAGATTTATGTTGGCATTAGAAGTTCATCTAGCTAAAACGGAAGAAATTCCTTTGCTGGTTTTTGATGAAGTGGATACGGGGGTGAGTGGGGCAACGGCAGATGCTGTGGGGCGCAGACTTCAAAAATTAGCCGAAGATCATCAGGTTTTTGTGATTACACATGCGCCCCAGGTGGCGGCCTATGGGGTCAAGCACCTCAGCGTATCCAAACAAGAAGAACAGGGAAAGATTACAGCGCATGTTCAGATTTTATCTCAAGAAGAACGTATTCAAGAAATAGCCCGTATGTTGGCGGGGAAACAGGTAACAGAAAGTGCTTATTTGGCGGCACAGGGATTGTTAGGGGGGGTAAAATGAAACCGGTTGAAGAACTGACACCACAAGAGGCTTTAAAGGAATTAGAAAATCTTTCTCGGCGGTTGTTAGAACTTGATATTGCCTATCATACCAACGATATGCCCCTTTTGACAGATGCTGAATATGATGCCGTTAAACGCCGAAATGCTGCCATAGAAGCACGTTTCCCTGATTTAGTTTTAAGTAGCAGCCCATCTTTACGGGTAGGGGCTATGTTAAAAGAAGGCTTTACAAAAAGGAAACATTTAAAACCGGTTCTGTCATTAGGAAATATTTTTTCAGAAGCAGAACTTTATGATTTTATGGAAAAAATTAAGAATTTTTTGGGCTTTTCTGAAGGAACTTCATTGGAAATGGTGGCGGAACCTAAGATAGATGGGTTATGTTTTTCGGCTATTTATGAAAACGGGGTTTTTACATATGGGACAACACGTGGAAATGGATTAGAAGGGGAAGATATTACCGATAATTTACGGACGATTGTTGATTTACCTTTACGATTAAGAACACAAAATCCCCCAACTTTATTTGAAGTCCGAGGGGAAGTTTATATGTCTAAAGAGGCCTTTTTGGCCCTTAATGCTCAACAAGAAGCAACTCATGAAAAACCTTTTGCTAACCCTAGAAATGCAGCGGCGGGATCTTTACGTCAATTAGATGCCCGTATCACGGCGGGACGGAAATTAAATATTTTTGCGTATGCTTTGGGGGAAATGCACGGGATTCAATTTGAAACGCACTGGCAATTTTTACAAACTTTGAAGGAATTTGGTTTTCCCGTAAATCCTTATATTAAAAAATGTTTTTCAGAACAAGAAATGATGACTTTCTTTAAGGATTTATCTGAAAAACGGGCGTCGTTGCCGTATGATATTGATGGCATTGTATATAAAGTCAATGATTTGAATTTACAAGGACGTTTAGGTTTTACGGCTCATGCCCCAAGATGGGCAATTGCCCATAAATTCCCCGCAGAACAAGCGTTGACACAAGTTGAAAAAATTATTGTGCAAGTAGGCAGAACCGGTGTTTTGACACCAGTTGCCCAAGTATCCCCTGTTAATGTTGGGGGGGTATTGGTACGCCGGGCTACCCTGCATAACTTTGATGAAATTCAACGCAAAGATATTCGGGAAGGGGATATGGTTGTGTTGCAACGGGCTGGGGATGTGATTCCTCAGATTGTTGGGGTTCAATTGCAAAAAAGGCCTTTAAACAGCCATCCTTTTGTGATCCCAACATGCTGCCCGGTTTGTGGATCCCCCGCAAAGAAAGAGGAAGAAGATGCCTTTTTGTATTGTACAGGGGGCTTGTCTTGTCCGGCCCAAATAACGGAACGCCTTAAACATTTTATTTCAAAAGATGCTTTGGATATAGAAGGCATGGGGGATAAAAATATTGATCTTTTTTATGAATTAGGGTGGATTAAAACCCCAGCAGACTTGTGGCATCTAGAAGGGAAAAAATTTGATCTTATGCGCCGTGAAGGTTGGGGAAAAAAGTCCGTAGATAACTTATTTGAATCCTTGAATAAAGTTAAACAAGGTGTTGAATTAGATAGATTTATTTATGCTATAGGAATCCCAGAAATTGGCTTGAATACGGCTAGGATTTTAGCGCGTACTTTTACGACTTGGTCCCATTTTCAAGAACAAATGATCGCCCCCGAGGCCTTAAATACGCTGTGTCAAATTGAAGGGATTGGGGAAGTGATGGCTCAGAAAATCGTGGATTTCTTCTCTAATCCTCACCAACTTACCTTACTCCAGGATTTAACACAGATTTTGCCTATTCGGCCTTACCATTTTGTGACGAAACAGACCCCCTTAACGGGAAAAACCGTTGTGTTTACAGGGACTTTAAGTCTAAGTCGTTCCGAAGCTAAAGAAAAGGCCTTACAGGCCGGGGCAAAAGTATCTAGTTCTTTATCTTCAAAAACGGATTACCTTGTCATTGGGGCAGATCCAGGCAAAAAAGTTGATCAAGCCCGGGAGCTAAATGTTGCCGTTTTAACCGAAGAAGAATTTAAGAATATGCTAGATTAACCCGTAAATAGTTCTTGCTTTTCCTTTAAAAAAAAGGTAGTTTTGCAACATGATGAAACGCATAATTCAGATTTCACCCAGTATTTTAAGCGCTAATTATGCGCATTTAGGGGCGGATATTCGGGCTATGGAACGGGCAGGGGCCGATCGTTTGCATATTGACATTATGGATGGACATTTCGTTCCCAATCTTAGCATAGGGTTGGGGGTCGTGCAGTCTATTCGGCCTGTGACGGCAATGCCTTTTGATGTCCATTTAATGGTTGAAAAGCCATCTCAATTTATTGAAGAAGCGGCTTTAAGTGGGGCAGATAGTATTTCTTTTCATATAGAAACAAAAGAAGATATCCTGATGCTGATTTCATTAATTAAGCGCTATAAAAAGAAGGTAGGAATTTCTTTATCCCCGGGGACGCCAGTATCTAAAATTATTCCTTATATTCCTTTGATTGATGTGGTGTTGGTTATGGCGGTTCCCCCTGGGAAAGGAGGACAAGCATTTATTCCTGAAACTTTGGAAAAAATTGCCACTTTAAAATCATTGATTGGACGCAAAAAAGTGCTTGTTGCCGTAGATGGGGGAATTCAACCTGAAACCGCCAAAAGTTGCCGATTGGTGGGGGCGGATGTTTTAATTTCTGGCAATTTCTTGTTTAAATCTCGTCAAAAATCAAAGGCAATTCAGCAGTTAAGGGGGGAACTATGCCAAAAGTAATGCTTGTGGAAGATGAAGAAGATTTAGTGACCTTACTGACTTATAATCTTCAAAAAAGTGGGTACGAGGTTGTTTCTTTGCCGGATGGAAAGAAAGCAGTACCTGTGGCCCTTTTGGAAAAACCAGACGTTATGATTTTGGATTGGATGTTACCTACGTTAAGTGGTATAGATATCTGTAAAGCTGTCCGTCAAGAATATCGACTTAAAAAAATTCCTATTTTGATGTTGACGGCTCGGGGTACAGAAGGGGATAAATTAACGGGATTTTCGGCAGGTCTTGATGATTATATGACCAAGCCTTTTTCTATCCCCGAGCTATTGGCCCGAATCGGGGCGTTGTTAAGACGGGTACCAAACGAAGAATTACCTACCCTTTCTTATAAAGATCTTTCTTTGGATTTAGAAGCACATCGTGTAATTCGGCGGGGAAGGGTTCTTCATTTAGGGCCAACGGAATTTAAATTACTGCATTGCTTTATTCAAAATCCCCAAAAGGCACTGTCACGGGCATATTTACAAAAAGAAATTTGGGGAGATATCCATGTGGATGATCGCACCATTGATGTACACATCAAACGCCTTAGAAAAAATTTGAATGCCGATGATGAACCCGATTTAATCCATACCGTTCGGTCAGTGGGATATGTTATGGATTAGGGGCAAGTTCTTGAGCTAAACGCTTAAACTCATCCCCACGTTCTTCAAAGTTTTTATATAAATTATAGCTGGGGGCGGCCGGTGATAAAAGGATAATTCCCCCCTTGTTTTCAAGAAGTTGTATAGACACTTGAAGGGCCTCTTTTAAATCCTGCCGAGTAAAAGCCGCCCCTTTTTCATCTAGAACGGCTTCCACACATTCTGTTCCCACATCTGGCATTCCTATAATGGTAATGCGTCCTTTTGATTTAGCAACAAAATGCGCAAGATCTGTAAAATCTTGGGCCCGTTTTTCCCCCCCAATGAGTAGAACAATTTTGGCTGTATCTGGATAGGCGTTTAGGGCCGCTAGGGCCGTTTCTGGGGTGGTTGAAATACTGTCATCTACAAAGATTAAATTTTTTGTTTTCCAAACAGTTTGCAACCGATGAGGTAGGGGCTCAAAAGTTGAAAAAGCTTCTTCTATCTTGGGAAAATTTAGATCCCCTAGTTGTTTTAAAACCGTTAGGACCGCACAGGCATTTTCGGCATTATGTTCCCCTAACAGAGACAGCTTTTCCCGCGCGAAACACTTCTTTTTCCCGTCATAAAAAAAGCCATTTTTAAGATGAAAATCCTGTGGCGTGTTATACGTTAGGGTATCCAAGGCGTTATTAAAATTGCTGTGGATGCCGGGATCTGTCCCATTGATAATAATTTTATCGGCCCGTGCCACTAAAACAATTTTATCCATGTAATACCGTTGAACCGTTTGATGCCAATTGGTATGTTCTGGGTAAAGATCAAGTAAAACGGCCATATCTATATCCCCAGTTGCATCTGCACACATATAAGAAGAAAGTTCGGCTACGACGTAATCTGTTGGGGGGGCTTCCAAAAACTGAATAAGGGGATAACCAATGTTTCCCCCTAATGCCACGGAATAGCCCAAGTTTTTCATGGTATGATAGAGTAAGGATGACGTTGAACTTTTCCCTTTTGTCCCCGTGATGGCAATAACTTTTGTTGTTTTAGATCTGTTTTCTAAAAACAAACTTGTGCCCGATGTAAATTGAACACCTTTTTGAACCGCTTTTTGAATTTCGTCCCGATAAAGGGAAACCCCAGGGGACTTGACCACAACATCACAAGTGTACAGGACATCTAAATTGTCATCAGAAAAAGGAAATAATTTGGCTTCTGGAACTAAGTGAGACAAAACCTTTTGAACGGCCGTTCCTTCTTTGCCCATTCCCCAGATGCCTACTTTTTTGTATTTTAAGTTTTCAAATTTCATCTTTATTTATCCTTAAAAACAGTCATAAAAATTTCTTTTGGAACAAAATGTTTCGTTTGATAAGGGGTTAAAAACCGCTTTTTTGAAATAGTCTTTAATAAAGGGGATAATGTTTTGATTACGTAAGCATCTTTCCAGACAGAACGTTTAGAAAGTTTATCTAAAACCCAACAACATTCGTCAATTTCCCCAACACATTCAAAGGGTTTATGATTTGAAAATCCAAATAATTCCTTATACCCTTGCAATTGTTCTTTTTCATCTAATAAATTGCGCCCTTGCATCCAAGATAATAAAACATCTTTAGATAAGTAAAGGGCAAACAATAGGAAAACAAACCGACACTTGTCGCAATCCCCACACCAATGATGCCAACGCTTGGTTTCATCTTGAAAAAAGGCCTTGTTGCAACTTGTAATGATGGGGATGTAATTGGCACAATACCGTGTAAAGAGGCCCGCTATGAATAATTCACTGCATGGCCTCAGCAGGGAAAAATACTCTAACTGTGGGGTTGTAACGGCAATTAGCTGTCGGAAGTTGGTTTCAAAATCCAGAGATTTACTGTATTGGTGATTGACGAACAATTTTCCCCAAGCCACATTTCCGGTATTGGCGGATCTCTCACAAGATAACACGATATATTTATAATCATAAATAATAGCACAAAGCCATGTGATAAAAGAAATAATGCCTGTGATGGGGATATGCCCGTTATAGACGGTTCC
>JBGUXS010000050.1:0-2132 GCA_045118155.1 Alphaproteobacteria bacterium
ACAGATAAAATTAGGGGAGTAGTAGAGCAATATGAACACAGAAAAACAACCTAATATTTTAGTGGTACGTTTCTCGTCATTAGGAGATATCGTACTTTCGTCACCTGTCTATAAGAATATAAAGGCTGCGTGGCCTAACGCCCGTATTACTTTATTGGTAAAACCTGCCTTTTCACAAGCATTAGCCGGGCACCCGGATATTGATGAAATTTTAGTAGCCAAACCTACTATCTGGGGAATTGTACGCCAAGTACGCGCCGGGCACTATACCCACTATTTGGATTTGCATGCCACATTTAAAAGCATATTAGTTGGCTGGCTGAGCCGCATTCCCAACCGCATTCGCTACGATAAAAATGCAATTGCCCGACGAATGTTTGTAAGATTTCATAAAAATTCTCCCGTGTTGGAAAAACATTCTTTGGAAAAGTACCTGGCAGCATTAAAGGCCTGGAACATTCCTGTCAAATATAAAGAACCCAAACTGGGTGATTGGGCATACCGCCACACGGAAACAACCGGCCGAAAGATTAATAAAATTGGAATCTTTCAAACCTCTTTTATTGGAGATAGCGTACTGACCACGCCTTTGATTCAAAAAACTAAAAAATTGTTCCCGGACACAAAAATTGTGGTTATTACTCGTCCGCAAACAGAAGACATCTTTAGGCCTTTGCCCGAAGTAAGCGAAGTAATCTTAAATGATAAACGAGGTTGGAATAAAATTGCCGGTGTATGGAAAACGGCTAAGGCAATCAAAAAATCTGGTATTGATATTCTCCTTGTTCCGCATCGCAGCTTTAGAAGCGCACTAATTGCGTGGCTCTCCCGCGTACCCATACGCATCGGCTTTACTTCCAGCGAAGGCTGGTTCTTATACACAAAAACAGTTCCCTTTAACTGGATGATTCACGACGCAGAACGTAATTTATCTTTATTGCAGGGAATTGCTAAAGAAAAATTTGCGGCGGAAAAGCTTTCCATGTCATTCACTCCGTCCGCCGAAGAAAATGTAGCCCGCTTGTTAAAAGACTTTAACTTGGAAGGCAAAAAGCTCATTGGAATTCATGCCGGAAGCGCCTGGCCTACGAAATGTTGGCCCATGGAATATTTTGTGGAACTCATCTCAAAATTACAAACAGAGTTAGGGGTACAAGTAGTACTCATAGGGGGGGGCAAAAAAGATGCAGATCTCGGCGAAAAAATTTGCCAACTCTCTAAAGGGCATGCAGCCAGCTTGTGCGGTAAAACAAGTTTGGCAGATTTAATGGCACTAATGAAACATTTGTCTTTGTTTATCACCAATGATTCCGGCCCTATGCACATTGCCACGGCATTTGATGTGCCCACCTTGGCAATTTTCGGCCCCACCACACGTGAATTGGGATTTTTCCCTTATGGGGAAGGGCATCGCGTCCTAGAGGTTAAGGACTTGCCTTGCCGCCCGTGCGCGCTGCATGGAGGGAAAAAATGCCCGTTGAAACATTTTAAATGCATGCGCGATATCTTACCGCAAACAGTATTTGATAATGCCAAAGAAATGCTTAAAAAATAACGCATCTTAAAGAGAAAACAAGGCCCCCGGAATAACACCGGGGGCTTTATTGTAAGATACTTAAAAATCCATATCGGAAACATCATCAAGCGCCGCAAGTGTATCGGCAAAGAATTTACGGATTTCAGTCCACTTGCTAAGCGGGAGCCAAATCCCTTTCTTCGTATTTTCTTTGTCTTGCTCCCATTGACGTAATTCCAACCCGAGTTGTCCCTTAAATTCGGCTACCGAAACAACCACACAAATGCCTGGACGTTTGGCTAATTTAGCGATCGTTCCCTGTTTTAATTGTTCCGTATTTGAGGGCAATTGATTAAGTACTGGAACTAAAACACGAATCATTTCCGGCGTAAATGTTACTCCGTCACGTGTGGGTCCGGAGAAATTCTCTATTCGCAAATAACGCCTCACAGACACGTAACGATAGCCACGGTAGGCATCAATGGAAAAACGCACCTCTTCTTCGGGACTAAGAGTCAAAACACCTATCTCACGCAATAACATAAAGCTGCTTTCTAGCATATTAAAATTTCTCCTATCAAATTTCCCTGTGTTTGCTCTAAAAATATGGTATGAT
>JBGUXS010000051.1:0-10638 GCA_045118155.1 Alphaproteobacteria bacterium
TTCCGGCAAGGGGCTGGGGGACTTGTTGAACTATGGCCCGCCGAAGCACATCAAAAGAATCCCCCAAAAACACCATGGGCTTTACCGGATTTTAATAAATCTTTTTCTTTGCCAGGCACAAAAACGGCCCGTAGAATTGCTTCAAGAATCTCTGAAATGCTGACCAATCATGAAATTTTAGAATCCCGAGGTACCCCAATTACACCAGGGGATATCATGATTTTAGTACGCAGGCGCAGCCCTTTTGTAGAAGCCCTTATTAAAGCCCTAAAAGATAAAAACGTACCTGTGGCGGGTATTGATAAATTAAACTTAACCAATCATTTAGTTATTCAAGACTTATTGGCCTTAGCTCGTTTTTGTTTATTGCCCCAAGATGATTTTACTTTGGCGGCAGTTTTAAAAAGTCCAATTGGGGGATTTTCGGAAAAGCAATTACAAGATCTTTGTGTTGAACGTGGTACTGAATCCTTGTGGGATAGACTTAAATCCTTTTATCCGGACCTTTATACTTTATTCACAGAGCTTCAAGAAAAAGCGTTTTCTTTATCCCCTTTTGACTTTTTTTCCTATGTTTTAAAAGCCCTAAGTATACAAGAAAAATTCTTAACACGCTTTGGTACACAAGTTGCTGAAATTCTAGAGGAATTTTTAAACGTTTGCTTAAATTTTGAAGAAAATTATACCCCATCTCTTTCCCAATTCATTTATTGGATTAGTGACAAAGAAATCAGTATTAAACGAGATTCGGATCAAACAGATGCGGAACAGGTTAGAATTTTAACTGTTCACAGTTCCAAGGGATTACAAGGCAATATCGTTTTTTTACCCGATACATGTCAAGAACTTGAAAAAGTTCCTCCTTTGCTTTGGACAAAAGAGGGCTTTCCCTTATGGATTGCTAACAAAGAACAATGTTCCGAAGATACCCTTCCTTATCGTGACACTTTTTTACAAGATAGGGCCAATGAATCAAGACGTCTTTTATATGTGGCATTAACACGGGCCAGAGATCGACTGTACATTACAGGATTTAACCAAAAGGAAACCCAACAAACGGATTCTTGGTATGAATTTATCAACGAGGCTTTGAAAGATATTCCCGCCGATGAATACGGTATTAAACGTCTTGTTTGCCCTCAAAAAATGTCCATTCATCCTCATACACCTTCTTTAACTGATACTAAGATCCCACTCCAAGAGATTCCAACTTGGGCTATGACACCAGCTAAAATGGAAAGTCCTTATTTAAACCATCTAGCCCCATCCCATGCTGTTCATTCTGATTCAGATTTTACTAAATCTCGCAAAAACGATGCGCTTGAAAAAGGAACATGTTGGCATAAATTACTGCAAGAATTACCAACTATTTCCCCAGAAAAATGGCGGCTAAAAGCCAAAGAAATTGCTGGTGATATCCCTGTGCCGGAAGAAATTTTTAAATTATTGGAACATCCCGCTATTCCAGGTCTTTTCGGACCTCACTCTTTTGCTGAAGTCCCCATCATCGGTCAAGTAGATCATCAAATCGTTTCAGGCCAAGTTGACCGACTTGTTTTTAACGGCACAGAAATTAATTTGGTGGATTTTAAAAGCGATGCATCCGTTCCTAAAACCTTAGCTGATGCCCCAAAAGCATATATTGAACAACTAGGGTATTATAAAAGCTTGCTTCAGGCAGCATTCCCTGATAAAGTGATTCATGCTTATATTTATTGGATACGAACACTAGGTATTATGGAGGTTAAATGAAAAGAATTTGTATGCTTGTTATTGGTGTGTTTTTGGCTTCGTGTACTTCTCAAATGCTTCGGCCAACGGATTTTGAACAAGGGATTGTTAAAACAAAACACTTAAGTTTTTTAACCTGGGAACGGGTTAAAGAAAAGGAAAAACCTTTGCGAATTTATTTAGAAGACAGTGGTACCCCAGAACCTAAAAAACAAATAGGTCTAAAACTTGCTATGAAAGATCCATCTGCAGGGATTATTTATCTGGCTAGGCCTTGTCAGTACATTCATTCATCGCAATGCACCCCGGATGTTTGGCAAAAGGGACGTTTTAATCCAGAGGTCGTCCAAGAAATGAAAGAAGCAATGATTCAGTTAATCAAAACCTATCGCGCCCCTTATGTGGAACTGGTAGGCTATGGAGATGGGGCAGCCATGGCATTATTATTGGCTTCTCGGGTACGGGGGGTTCGCCGGGTTGTAAGTATCGGGGGTGTGTTGGATACTTCAGAACTAGATTTAGATGAACATGCCTTAAATCCCGCCAAAGAAGTGGAACGCTTGGCGCTGCTTCCTCAACTTTATTTCGTTGGGGATAAGGATAAAGTGGCCCCATACGCCAAAACAAAAGCATTCACTCGGTTGATTCCTAATGCGGTTTCCACCACAATTAAAACCGTATCTAATACACATCATACCGATTGGGAACAAGTAGAATTTGAAAAATATTATTAAAAATAAAAAAAGTACTTGCAAAAATATTTTTTTTAGTCATAATAAAAGGGTATTTTTTTGGAAGATACGTTTGACCCTATCGTCTAGAGGCCTAGGACATCGCCCTTTCACGGCGGTAACGGGGGTTCGACTCCCCCTAGGGTCGCCATTAAAACACCTGATAAAGGTGTTTTTTTTATTTCTTAATGATTTTCCAAAGAAGCCACAACCTGTTGTGGTTGTTTTCCAATCGGATTTTTTACAATAACAGGATCATCTTTTATTTCCCTAACAACTATTTTTTTATTAGAGTTAGGTATTCCTAGCATTTTACTGCCATACGAACAATCATCCGATATTGTGTTGTTGATGTTATTCTTCTGCAATCCAGACTTACTGAACCCTATGATCTGTAAAAGAGCGTTTTTTTCAGGAAATTTAGGATCTATTTTCTCTGTAATAAAAGCTTGAAGCAATCGTTCACAAGCCATATGCATCACAAACGATTCTTTCCCATACGTAATACGACTATATTGAGCTGAAATATCTTTTTTCAAATAACGATAATAATTCAAAATAGGATTATCTTCAACAATTCCCATTTCATCTTTATATACGATAGAAGATGTTAAGGCCACAACCCGATTAAAATAATCATCCCCAGAGGTCATGGGGGTTCGTTTGTGAACCCTTTGAGCACATAAAACAAGATTTTTTAAAAGTTCCTCTGGACGAACAGCCCCCATTTCATCCAAAGGGCACGGGACACAAAACAGATGATCGTCTGGGGTTACCTTGTCCTTCAAGCAAATCTGTTTATTTTGAAAACTAGAAGCAAAAACCCTTTTCCCAATTTCTGTATTGTAGATAGAAGTTAAAGCTTTTTTAGCCCCTTCCGGATTTTGACAATTCAGCTGAAAAGCAATATCCCCTAAGAAAAAAACATCATCATTTGAAACAATAATAGATATTTTTGGATTTTCTTGTTTTGTTTTTTTAGAAGTCTCCTTTTGGGATTCGCGTTTTTCTGTAGTGTAAAGCAATTCACCTTTGGCAAAATTTGCAAGATCTTCCAAGGAAGATTTAGCGGCAATTTCGGCTCCACCGCCGGGATCAATTTCCGCTGCGTTACCCTGATTCCCTTTCGTTGTTGGAACAAGGAAAGATAGACACAAAAGTAAAGATAAAAATTTCTCTTGATCTTTTTTGTGATCTTTTGTCATGACAACTCCTAGGCTAAATTTTATGCAATTTTAGCCCCTTTTCACTCAATGTCAAGCGGATTTTTAAACAAATACACACCCTGCAAAAAGCAAGGAGTTATTTCCATAATTCTTCTAAGGCATAATAAGCCCGTTTTTCCGTATTAAAAATGTGGACTATCACACTAGACATATCCAAAACAACCCATTCGCCTGTTCCAGAAAGTCCATCCGTTATGACACGAACCCCATTTTTTTTAGCTTCTTGTACCAGTTTTTCAGCCAAAGAAACAATATGCCGTGATGATGAACCACTTGAAATCACGATATAATCGGCAAGCGCCGTTTTCCCCGTTAGATCAAACGTAACGATATCCAGCGCTTTGCCGTTTTCTAAGGCTTCAACAACTGATTCAACTAAGCTTTTTTTTTAGCCGTTGTCTTTTTAGCAGCTGTCTTTTTCGCCGGGGCCTTGACTGCCTTTTTAGCAGCGGGCTTTTTGGCTGGAGCCTTAGTTGCTTTTTTCGCCGGGGCTTTTTTTACAGCGGGCTTTTTTGCCGGAGCTTTAACAGTTGCTTTCTTCACTGCGGGTTTTGCTGCTGTTTTCTTTGCCGGGGCTTTTTTCACAGCTGGCTTTGCTGCCACTTTCTTTGCCGGTGTTTTAACAGTCGCTTTTTTTACAGCGGGCTTTTTTGCCGGAGCTTTTTTCACAGCTGGTTTTGCTGCCACTTTTTTTGCCGGGGCTTTAACAGTTGCTTTTTTTACCGTTGCTTTTTTAGCAGCTGGCTTTGCTGCCGTCTTTTTTGCTGGGGCTTTTGCTGCCGCAGCCTTTGTTTCTGTTTTTTTGCATACACGTTTAAACAAACCACAAACCATTTTTATTCTCCTTTTTTTATCAGTTGTTGAAGGACTTTCTTAAGGGCGTCCAGTCCTTGTCCAGACACACCCGAAATCGCACAGACACGCTTCCGAGATGCTCTCCTCAAAAGGGCGATTTTTGCTTGAACATCCTCCTCAGTTAAGGCGTCGATTTTATTCAACACCACAACTTCGGGCTTCTTAGCTAACCCCGCCCCATAGGCTTTTAGTTCCCCCCTTACCGTCTTGTATGATGCAACCACATCACTTTCAGTTGCATCAATCAAGTGAACTAAAACCTGACACCTTTCGGTGTGTTTCAAAAAACGCAAGCCCAACCCTGCCCCTTCCGAAGCCCCTTCAATCAACCCCGGAATATCAGCAATCACAAACTCCCCATCATCCAACGACACAACCCCTAAATTTGGATAAAGCGTTGTAAAGGGATAGTTTGCAATTTTTGGACGTGCCCGCGTTACCACAGAAAGTAAGGTTGATTTACCCGCATTTGGCAAACCAATTAACCCCACATTCGCAATCACTTTTAAATATAGCCATACCGTACATTCTTCCCCTGGCTCACCAGGATCTGCTTGGTGTGGGGCTTGATTCGTAGAGGTTTTATAAGATTCATTTCCTCGGCCCCCTTGCCCCCCATGAGCAATTAAAAATTCTTTATTATCTTTATCCAAATCTGCCAAAACGGTTTCCCTGTCATCTGCTAACACAACTGTTCCTGTCGGGACTTTTATATATAGGTCTTCCCCAGAAGCCCCCGTACAAGAACGGCTGCCCCCCCTAGATCCATTTTGGGCTTTATAATGTTGTTGATAACGAAAATCTATCAATGTGTTTAAATTAGGAACGGCTACTAAATAGACATCACCGCCCTTTCCTCCATTACCCCCATTAGGGCCACCATATTCTAAAAACTTTTCTCGACGAAAAGAGCACAACCCGGCCCCACCATCACCGGCTTTAATATAGATCTTGGCTTCATCTAAGAATTTCATTCGTCTCCCTTCGTATAAATCCCATATTAAGTGAAGAAAAAACAGGATGTCAACAAAAAAAATGATAAAATTCTATATTTTTCAATATCTTTTAATACTTTTTTAACTTTCTATCTCTTTTTTATTGACAAAACGTTAAAATTGTGTTACAATGAACCTATTGTTGAAAGGAATTTTTATGCAACAAACTGTAAACGTAGTCGTCCTAGTAGGAACCAGCAAATTGCGGGGATGATGCGTTTTACAAAAGAAACTCAAGGCACCCCGCAAAAGCGGGGCTTTTTTTTATTTATAACAAAAGGAAATATCATGAGATTTTCATTTATTAAAAACAAAGAAGAATTTAAAACGTTTTGTACGCCACAAGAAAAAGATCAAGAATATGTAGACGGGGTATTCATGTCCCCTAGACAGGAAATAGGGGAAGAAAAGTCAGAAATCATTGTTAAAATTCCTACTGAAAAAATGGATATTTTACTAAGATTGGTTGGGCCAACCTATGACCAGATTTCAGAAGATACTAGATTTATCAGTGATTTAGGCGCATTCCATGTTGCAGAATTTATGTCTTTTGATCACAGAACTAAAACATTACATGTCCCCTGCATTCACTTAGATCAGAACACAACTGAAGGGGTTCTATTCCCTTGTTATTCAGATAGAAGCAATGCCGATTTAATGGAACCTTGGGGAAAATTAAGAAATTTCTTTAAAAAATTCCATCGTGCCACAAAAGAATTTGAAGAAAAAGAATTAGAACACTACAAACGCTTGCGCGAAATTGTTAGTTTTCAACCAACTTTATCACGTTCAAATCATCGGGGGAATTCCTAACGGAATAACTGAGCAAGTTTCCCCAATATTTTGTTAGATTTCCGATTGGGTTGTTTAGCCACACAAACCCCTTTGGGATAGCATTTATCATATTTGTGACACATATCACAATGATTAAGTAGTGTTTCAATATTATTGGGATTTGCGTAGTGCTGACATGACACAACCGGTAGAGTTTGAAGTCTTTGTTCTTCCATCAAGCCCTCCTTTCATTAAAAACAGGATCATTCTGTAGAAAATAAAAAAAATGTCAAGTCCTATCTAGATCGGTTCCCTTTAAAAAAAGGGAGGGTCCTACCATTAAACCAAAAATGTGGCCTCTGCCCTTCTTTTTCTGGGGCCTTATGCTTTTGCCGACCGTAACAGGTGGCCCATTTTTGGCAGACATCACATTCAGGCGCATTTGTCATACGCTGCCCTGAGATCTTATACGGACAAAACGGTTCTTCTTCTATCATTTAATACCCTAGCTTCTTTAACAATTCCCGTTCTTTGCGCTCCATTTTTTTTGCCTCATCTAACTGAATGTGATCATATCCTTGTAAATGCAACATCCCATGAATCAGCATGTGCGCTAAATGATGTTTGAACGATTCATGCTCTTCCTTGGCTTCCCTAGAAACGGTTTCATAGGCCACCACAATATCCCCCAATAGCCATGGTCCTTCTTTAGGTTTTGGCAAAGGAAAAGATAAAACGTTCGTTGCTTTATCTAAATGCCGATACTGCGCATTTAATTTTTGAATTTCTTTATCGGATGTTAAAACCACCGACACTTCAGCAGGTTCGGATGCAAACCAAGAAGCTTTCAAAACTTTTCTACAAAACTTTTTTAATAAAAAAATCTTTAAATAGAATAATTTATTATTAATTGTTAAATCTATTGATAAACTCATTTTTTATCCTTTAAGGCCTCTTGATATGCTTGTTCATAGGCCTTCACAATCTTGGCCACCAAATCATGACGCACCACATCTTTTTCAGAAAATTCCACAAATTCTATTCCCTCTACCCCACGCAAAATCTCCATAGAATCTAGTAAACCAGAACGAACTCCACGGGGCAAATCTGTTTGTGTTAAATCCCCGTTCACAACCATACGGGACCCTTCCCCAAGACGGGTTAAAAACATTTTCATTTGCATCGGAGTTGTATTTTGGGCTTCATCCAAAATAACAATCGCATGAGCCAACGTCCGCCCCCGCATATACGCCAGCGGGGCAATTTCAATAATTTCAGAAGCCATTTTCTTTTCTACAACATCTGTAGGCATCATTTCATACAAGGCATCATAGAGGGGGCGCAAATACGGATCAATTTTTTCCTTTAAATCCCCAGGTAAGAACCCCAAGTTTTCCCCAGCTTCCACAGCTGGCCGAGTCAAAATCACTTTATCAATTTTGTTTTCTTGCAACATCTCAACGGCCTTAGCCACCGCCAAAAAAGTCTTCCCTGTCCCAGCAGGTCCCAATCCAAACACAAGTTCGGCCCGATTCATCGCCTTCATAAACTTTTCTTGATTTTCTGTCCGGGGTTTAATATGCCGTTTGGGTGTTTTTAAACTTAAAGTAGATTCAAATGTATGCGCCATAGAGGCCTCCTTTCTTTAAAGGCAGTATAAAGCTATTTTGCCTTAGATGCAAGCATAAAATAAAAACCGGTGCCTAGTTCAAAGGCACCGGGTAAAAAAGAAGATAAAACACTTATCTAATCATTTGTTTAACGCTTTTAGATGCTGTCGCCACTTTTTTAGGTAAGCGCTTCCCATCCTTATTGAAAACCGCAGAATGAGCTTCCCCAGTTTCAGCATCTGCATATTGCTTTATATAAGATCCTGCCGGAATATCCCCGTATTCCGCCGTCAGCTTTTTTTGCATTTCTTTAGATAATTCTTTTACTTCTGTTGTAACTGAAATTTCCATTTTATCCCTCCATATTCAACAAAGTTAAACACCATTTTCCCTAAATGGGGGGAGTATTATACCCTAAAAGGAATAATTTGTCAAGTGTTTTTTTAACCTCTTTTACAAAAAAAGAATATCCAGCTAATAATGTTTTAGAAAACCAAATTTTATTTTGAATTAAGAATCTATAAAATAGGGTTTAATAACTATAAAAAAAACCGGCGCTTAAGAGGCACCGGTTAAAAAAATTATCGGCTTTGTCCGGGGGATGGCCCGTCTTTCCCGTGGGAAGAATCCTTCCCTTTTTGCAAAGCCACAACTTTCGGCCCTAGCCCCTTTATCGCATAAATCATACGACCAAATTCATCCATCACTTTTTGGACAAGAACTTGTTTTTCTTCCAAAGTTTCGGGTGTTTTGACCCGGGAAGCCAAGACATGTAAGTTCACTTCATTTTGGGTTAATTTTTGGCGGAAAGTAATGCCTTGACGAACCCCATGCGCCCCGTCAGACACGACCAGCACATGATCCCCGTCTTTGACCAATTTTTGGATACTTTCGGCGTTTTGGTCCGTAGTTGCCCGGCTTCCATCCATATTTTTATCTGCCATTAAAGTAAGGACTTTCCCAGCCCAAACAGGTTCATCCTTTAAAAGGGCTTCAATCATCTCTTTTTCAGTGGACCAAGAAAGACCATATTTTTCCATAAAATATTGGCTTGTCTTTTCACTAATATCCTTAACCCCTTCTATCCCCTGGCAAGAAGTTTGGAAAAAATCTTTAGATTTGGCTTTAAACTTTTGTGTCCATAAAGTCGCTTCTTCCCCAGGATGATCTTCACAATAGCGCCGAGCCAATAACGTAAACACCATAGGCTCTTTTTCATTGCCGTCCTTATCAAAGGTCCAAAGTTTCCTTTCCGACCCAGAAGCCACAATTTTTTCAACGGCCACCCCTGGATTGTTTTGCAAAAACGCTTTCATATCTTCAATCCGTTTACGCACTGTTGGTTCAGCGGCCCCTAAAATAACAGCTAAATCAATCCGATGAGTATTTTCGGGTTCTAAGCCCCCCATCAAGCCTAAACAATCTGCCACCCTAAAAATATCATCACATTCGGATTCTGTCAGTTCCCAACCATTCATATCAGCCCGTTCTGTTCCAGCTTTGCGCAAGCATAGGTTCTGTCCCATGTTATTGACTTCGTCTATGGTATCATTCATCACATCTGGCTGATTGCCCTCGGAACCGCGATAACGCCAAGCCGTCCATAGAAGAAATTGGATAGCCCCTAATTCTTCTTCGCCATATCCAATGCTTTTAAGTGTATAAGTTGTCATAAGCCCCTCCTAAAAAATAAACATAGGAAGTATTATACTCCTTTTTATGAAATTTGTCAATGTTTTTTATTTTGCAATACGACTATATAAACTGCGGGCCAAAGAATCAGCAATAACCTTAATCATATCCCTTTTCTTATTTAGGGTTAATCCTTTTGTTTTTAATTTTTCCGCCAAGGTGTAAACCTTAACAAACGGGAATTTTTTGGCATGTACTTGCCCTTGATAATCCCCAAAAGATCCATTAGATACAATCAAAAGCCGATTTCCCTTTTTCATCAAGGTCATAATACTATCGGCGTTTTGATCGGTGGTTGCCCGATTCCCATCCCATTGATCTTTAGCGGTTAACATAAAGACTTTGTTTTTCAAGGTTCGATCTTGGGCAATAATTTTTGCCATCATATCTCGTTCAGTCGGCCAAGAAACCCCATATTTTCGGCAAAAATACTGACTTGTCTTTTCGGCAATATCCTTCACTTTAATAATTCCCCATCCCCGACAATATTTTTTTAAATACATCAGACCTTGGGCTTTCAAGCGATAACGCCAAAGGGCGACTGAGGTATAAATCGATGGAAATTTTTCATAACATTGTTCCGCTAACATTTGGAAAACGATAGGTTCTACGGCTTTTCCCCTAGCATCAAAAGTCCATAATTTCCTGTCAGAAGCCGAAGCCACAATAATCTTTACCTTCCCTTGACATGCTTTTAAATAGCGTTTAAAACTTTTTAGACGTGTTTGCACTGTTGGTTCTGATGCCCCTAGAAGCACAACGACATCAAAATTCATATTCCGTTTCGGTGTTTGTCCCCCCAACAAGTGAACTTTATCCGCGGCTTTAAAAAAACATGTGCACACCTTGTCATCTAAGTCAGAAGTCCAATCACTAACCTTTTCCCCCGATAAATCCGCCCGTTCTGAACCTTTAGGACGCAAACAATATTTTTGCCCAAAGGCATTGATCTTATCATTAGACGTTTTAAAGACATTGATAGTTTCTTTTTTAGGAACATGGCGGGCAACAGCGATAATATCAA
>JBGUXS010000052.1:0-2014 GCA_045118155.1 Alphaproteobacteria bacterium
GCTGACAAAACAAGCGTCAGACACAGCGATAATACAATCTTTTTCATGGTAAGTATTTCGTTGAAAATGATTTAAACGATTACAGGCGCCGATCGCCTGCCGAGAATGCGCGAAAACCCCAGCGGATTTGCTTTGCTGGAGATTCTGCCTATATTTTATCCGAAACTTAATTGGAATTCAAGGGCGATTGCGCTTTTTTAGAAAAATGCTGGAATATTTTAGAACGTCAAGGATAGAAATTATGGGGAAAGCCGCCAGAAAAAGCGTAATTTCTTTGTTGTCAATTTTCTGCCGAACTATCCGTCTTGACAAAATCTGATTTTTAGGTATACTATATTACTGAATTGAGTTTCGTCCCCATAGCTCAATTGGATAGAGCAACGGACTTCTAATCCGTAGGTTGTGGGTTCGATTCCCGCCAGGCGTAATTCTTGACCTTGAATTAAATTCAAGGTTTTTTCTTTATCTGCATTTAACGCCCTTATTTTGCGGGTTTCCCCGTCCTTACTTCCAATTACTACAACGCAATTCATACCCATATTTTGACCCATTTTCGGGGTGGATATACCCATATTTTGCCCCATTTTTTGGGCCGGGTTCATATCGGGATTTTCCGGTAAAGAATCGGTCTGGAGGATTTCCGGCCGCCCCATATTTTGACTTTCCATCGGGGTTGCCTTTTGGGACGCTTCCAAAAACAGGTTTTCAGAAGTCTGCATATAATGATTTAATGCAACTTTTTTAGTATGTCCTATCCACAAATTAACGTCTTGTTCAGGGTAATGGAAAACTTTCCGTAATTCCGTATCTCTGGTACTGCGCATATTTTGAAAAAATTTCCCCCACATCGGCAAACCGATAGAATCAAAAATACGTTCAAAACGGTGCTTGAACGCTTGCCCTGTGGGGCACTTTGGAAAAATCAGATCAGGCGCGCCAACCCGTAAAGATTCCCAATATTCCCGAAACGCTTTCCGCAATTCAGGAAACAGTGGGACCGGCCGGGTTGCAAAATTACCAGATTCTTGATCCTTTTTACTGGTTGCTTTTGGAACACGTATAATAAAACGATCCCCGTTTATAACGTCAATATCGGACCATTTCATAAATTTCAATTCTGACGGAATACGTAAACCCCCGTACCTTGCAAGACAAAACACTAAACGCAATTCAGCACTTGAACACGCCCCCAATATTTTCTCCGATTCCTCCGGGGTAACATAATAAAACCGGGATTTATTGGTGGAGTTATTGCCTTTAAGTTTTCCAAACGGATTATTTTTGATCCATTCCATATCGACCGCCCTGGCAAAAAACCGTTTTACCTCCTTGACTTCACGCCCCCAGGACGCGGGCGCTAACCGTTCTTTCATCGCAAGATCAAATTTTATTGCTTGCTCTTGGTTAATGCTTGCCACCGGGGTACTCTCTCCGAAAAAAGCAAAAAGGTGCTTTCCGACGGTTTTCCGGTTATTAATGGTAGTCTGTTTTACGGTTTTATCCGTGGTAAACATTTCAACCAACTCTTTCAACGTGCCGGGTTTTACACGTGGCGCAATGATTCCGGTTTTGACCAGTTTATTATAATTCCGGTCATCGAGTTTTTCCAACCATTCTAAAACTTCGGCGGGAAAACTTCCACCCTGTGAACGGACGATTAAATCAATCTTTTCCCCCGTTCTTTCCGCCTGTCTTTTGTTGGTAAATCCGCAAATTTTATATTTACGGTTTCCGTGGTAAAACTGCACGTCATAAACAACACCATTTTTCAGTTTTCGTATTGCAATACAAGCCATTTTTTGGCCTCCTTGTTTTGGGTTTTGGGTTTTGTTTTCTTGGATAGAATTTCTAAACAGGCCCCCCCAGCGGGGACCTGTTTTCTATTCCAAACGATCCGCCCGTTTACTTTTTGGGCGCAATTCTCATCGATTCCATTCCATCACTGACGCGGGTTTCAAGCCACTGTTTAAACCCGTCTTGAGGAATACGGACCGCCCGATCCAACTGGATAGAG
>JBGUXS010000053.1:0-2347 GCA_045118155.1 Alphaproteobacteria bacterium
TCAATACAATAACGAAAGGACACACGCGTGAATGAATTATTAGATATTTTTGATGAAAATTATCAACCTATTGCCCCTTTTCGCCAAAGTAAAGATATTGTGCATAAACAAGGATTGTGGCACCATACTTTTCATTGCTTTATTGCGGAAAAGGAAAGTAAAAAAGTTTTTTTTCAACTGAATAGAAAGAAAAATAACGCATTTAAACCACTGCTAACTCCAACCTCAGCTGGGCACCTGAAAGCCGGTGAAAAAATACCAGATGGTATCAGAGAAATTAAGGAAGAACTGGGGTTAGATGTGGCCTTTTCTGATCTATCTTTTGTGGGGATGCAAAAAAGGGTTGTGGATTACCCAGAAACAGGATACCATGACAGAGAATTTATTCATGTTTATATGCTTTTGGTAAATAGCTTGTTTTCCAAAATAAAATTAGACAAAACAGAAGTTAACGGTTTTTTCCCAATTGATATTCAAGAAGGATTAGCTTTATTTTGTGGGAAAAAAGAAAAAATTACAATTTCTGGAATAGAACTCAACAACGATGAATATCAAAAAAATGTCTTAACGGTTTCGCAATCTGATTTTGTTGTGCAACCCCAAAACTATTATTTAAATATCTTTCAAACAGCTGAAAATTCCTATAAATAACTCGCCCCTAATCAAATCTATCCTGTCTTAGACTTGCTTTTGATACATTTTTATGGTATAATACAGGTATTATCATTCTTTTTAAAGAAAGGTTTTTTATGTCAGAAACAGGGATTAACCAATTAAAACGGGAAGTCCTGGTACGGATGATTCGGGCGTTTGATACCGATGACTTTCCCGAAAACGTGCGCCGGATTCCCTATGAAATGCGCCCCAAAGGCCATAAACCCCCGTATCGGTGTTGTGTGTATAAAGAACGGGAAATCTTGCGATCACGCATTATTGCGGGTTTGGGTACCAGTATTGAACAAGATGATGAAATGACCTCTACCGCCGATTATGCAAAACGGGCATGCCGGCGGATTCGGCCCGAAGAAGACCCCTTGACGGTGGTGGAAAATGCCTGTCAAGGATGTGCGGGCAGTCATATGTATGTCACGGACTTGTGTCAAAATTGTGTGGCTAGGTCGTGTATCAATTCCTGCCCATTTGGGGCGATTCGCAACAACGGGGGACGGGCCGTGATTGATGTGGATAAATGCAAACAATGTGGCCTGTGCGCCAAAGCGTGTTCCTATCATGCGATTGCGAAAACCGTGGTTCCGTGCGAAAATGCCTGTCCGGTCGGGGCTATTTCCAAAGATGAAGGGGGCTTTGCGCATATTGATTTTGACAAGTGCATTACCTGTGGTAAGTGCGTGGCGGCCTGTCCGTTTGGGGCGGTACATCCCAAAAGCCAACTGATAGACGTGTTGCAAAAAATGAAAATTCGCGAACCCGTGGTGGCATTGGTGGCGCCGGCCGTCATGGGGCAATTTACCGGCACCCCTGAACAAGTGCATACGGCCCTTAAAAAAGCGGGCTTTTCCCATGTGATGGAAGTGGCGGTCGGGGCCGATATCACGATTAAAAACGAAGCCAAAGAACTAAAAGAACGCCTTGACAAAGGGCAGGCGTTTATGACCACATCCTGTTGTGCGGCCTACAATGAATTGATTCAAAAACATATCCCGGATTTAAAGCGCTTTGAATCCGATACCAAAACCCCGCTTCATTATACCCTGGAAGTGGCGGCGAAAAAATATCCAGGCGCCACCTTGGTGTTTATCAGCCCATGCTTTGCGAAAATCAAGGAAATTGGGGAAAAAGCCGCCGTCAGTTACCTGATTAGCGTGGCGGAGTTAGAGGCGCTTTTTGAAGCCCGCGGAATAGTGGTTGACAAGTTGGAAGCAACGCCGTTTCAGGAAGTATCTTCCCGGGGGGGCAAAAATTTTGGGATGAGTTCTGGGGTGGCAAGCGCCGTCAAACACCTAGCAGGGGATATCAAAACCGATTGTATTAATGGTTTGACAAAAGAGGCAATTCAACGTCTTAAAAAATGTGCTAAAGACGGTGTGTGTCCAGAGGCCCAGTTGTTGGAAGTGATGGCGTGTGAAGGGGGGTGTGTCGGGGGAAACGGGACGATTCGCCCCTGCGCCAAAGCCATCAAAGCCATTAAAGAATACAGTGCCCAAAGTCCGGATTTAAAGAAATAATCAGGCCTATAATGTCATTCCTTTCTTGTCATCCCTTGGCGGGGGGAAGGTCATCCCTAAATAAATAATTAAGGTCACCCCTCACATCGCTTTCAAGCGATGTGTCAAGGGGCCTTCAAATTGCCCTAAAAAATGCGTGTGCCCCCTTGGCGTTAAGGGGG
>JBGUXS010000054.1:0-3855 GCA_045118155.1 Alphaproteobacteria bacterium
GTTAAATCCTTAGATACACCGGCCACAACCGAAACTTTGTCTTCATCTGTCACAAAGAAAACGGCCACTGTTTTTTGAGCATTTTGGCATACTTGTGCCACCATAGGTTTTAGCTCTTTGACGGGGACATCTGTTAAGGTTTGGGTCGTCAATGTAATATCCCCAATTTTTGTAGAATTTCCCGCTGTTTGGCCAGTTGCTAGCTTCTTTCTTAAATCAGAGACATCTTTTTCAAGGCGTTTTTTATCACTTTGAAGTTGTTCCAATTTCGCGATTCCAGAGGCATATTCAGGGGCCTTAAGAGCACCTAAAATGGTGTGTGTAAAATCAAGGGCCTCGGTTACGTATTGGTAGGCCGCCCAACCGGCAACCCCTTCTATCCGGCGAATTCCGGCGGCTATCCCCGTTTCAGACAGAATTTTAAAGACACCTATTTCCCCGGTAGCACTGACATGTGTTCCGCCACATAATTCACAGGAAACAGGGGCCTTTAAATCCCCAAAAGAAACCACCCGTACTTCATCCCCGTATTTTTCATTAAATAACGCCATCGCCCCCAATTTTTTAGCGGCTTCTTGTGACATCAAGCGTGTTGTACCGGCTAAATTTTGTAGAATAAACCGGTTGACTAGGCCTTCTACGGCGGTTATTTCTTCTTGTGTTAGTGCCTGAGGGTACATGAAGTCAAACCGGAACCGATCCGGGGCCACCCAAGACCCTTTTTGATGCACATTTTTCCCCAAAATTTGTTGTAATGCCGCTTGCAATAGGTGGGTGCAGGAATGGTGGGCTTGAATACACCGCCGACGATCCGTATCAATGGCAAGGTGTACAGTATCCCCTAAATGAATCACACCAGACACAACAACGGCTTTATGAACGATAAGACGACCTGCCGCCTTGATTTGAGTATCTGTAATGGTCAGGGTTGCTTTTTCCGTTGTTAATGACCCCGTATCCCCAACTTGTCCCCCTTTTTCCCCATAGAAAGGCGTTTGGTTTGTTAAGACCCAAACTTCATCCCCTTCGCGGGCTTCGGAAACACTTTTATTATCTTTTACAAGGGCGTGAACCAAAGCATCAGCGGTATGCCCAGTATAACCCAAAAATTCAGTAGGTTCTTGCTTTTCAGCAATGGTGAACCAGACTTTTTCATCGGCGGTATCTCCAGATCCAACCCATGATTTTTTTGCCAGTTCTTTTTGTTGTTGCATAGCGGCTTCAAACCCTTTTTCATCAGCAACAAACCCCTTGTCGCGTAAGGCATCTTGTGTTAAATCAAATGGGAAACCATACGTATCATATAACTTAAAGGCAATTTCCCCAGGAAGTGGTTGATTTGGGGAAAGATTGGCCATTTCTGTATTTAATAACTTTAATCCCGTGGAAAGGGTTTGTAAGAAACGTTCTTCTTCAAGTTTTAAGCTTTGAGTAATAAGGGCTTCTTGTGTTTTAAGTTCTGGATAAGCAGTTCCCATCGTTTTAATTAACGTTGGGACAAGTTGATACATAATAGGTTCTGTGGCCCCAGCTAAATGCGCATGACGCATGGCCCGCCGCATAATCCGTCTTAGAACATATCCCCGACCTTCATTGGAAGGATAAACCCCATCGGCTAACAGAAAAGAACTGGAACGAACATGATCTGCAATGACCCGTAAAGAATGTTTATGTTCCCCATGGGGATCTGTTTTTAACAGGGCCGATTCAGCCGCAATTAAATCTTTAAACATATCAATTTCAAAATTGTCATTGGTCCCATGTAGGATAGCGCTCCACCGTTCAAGACCGGCCCCGGTATCAATACACTTTTGCGGAATTTCAATCCGTTTCCCGCCTGGTAAATCTTCAAATTGATCAAACACAATATTCCAAATTTCAATAAATCTGTCCCCGTCTTCATCGGGTGACCCCGGGGGCCCGCCGGCATATTTATCCCCGTGATCATAGAAAATTTCAGAACATGGCCCACAAGGCCCTGTATCCCCCATTTGCCAGAAATTATCTTTGGTGGCAATTTTGATGATACGGTCGTCGGAAAAACCCGCTATTTTTTTCCATAGCTTGATAGCTTCTTCGTCGGTATGAAAAACAGTTACAAGTAATCTGTTTTTATCAAATTCCATCTCTTTCGTTAGCATTTCCCACGCATAAAAAATGGCTTTTTCTTTAAAATAATCCCCGAACGAAAAGTTCCCTAGCATTTCAAAAAAGGTATGGTGCCGAACGGTATAGCCAACATTGTCTAAGTCATTATGTTTTCCCCCAGCCCGCACAGATTTTTGAATAGTGGCTGCCCGAGGAAAAGGTGCTTTTTCGGCCCCTGTAAAATAGTTTTTAAATTGTACCATTCCGGAATTGGTGAACATCAGCGTTGGGTCGTTCGTTGGGACAACAGAACTTGCCGGAACAATGGTATGATCCTGTTTTTTAAAATAAGCAATAAACGTATCACGAATAGATTGAGTTATATTTGTCATAATTACCACCTTTTAAAAAGAAAGTCCGACCAATGCAGTCGGACTTATAAAAATGTCCGACTGTTTCGTTATTCAGCTGCGGCCACAACGGAATCTTCGCCCCCCATCATCATATCACGGGACAGATCTTTGGCGTGAGCCCGTAAGCTTTCTTCCAATTTTTCCGCTTTATCTGGATTAGTTTTGAAGAAGGTTTTGGCATTTTCACGGCCTTGGCCAATACGTTCCCCGTCATAAGAGAACCATGCCCCAGATTTTTCTACAAAACCGGCTTTTACCCCTAAATCAATTAATTCACCGATTTTGGAAATACCTTCCCCATAAATGATATCAAAATCAACGGTTTTGAACGGGGGAGCAACTTTGTTTTTCACAACTTTCACCCGTGTTTGGTTACCGATGACTTCTTCCTTATCCTTTAAGGACCCTATCCGACGGATATCAAGGCGGACAGAAGCATAGAATTTTAAGGCATTCCCCCCTGTCGTTGTTTCAGGATTTCCAAACATAACCCCAATTTTCATCCGGATTTGGTTGATGAAAATCACAAGAGTGTTTGTTCTGGCAACAGATGCTGTTAGTTTACGGAGAGCTTGGCTCATTAAGCGAGCTTGTAATCCCATATGGGAATCCCCCATGTCCCCTTCAATTTCGGCTTTGGGAACAAGGGCGGCCACAGAGTCCACCACCAAAACATCAATCGCCCCAGATCGTACCAAAGTGTCCGCAATTTCCAGAGCCTGTTCCCCCGTATCTGGTTGGGAAATCAGCATGTTGTTAATATCTACCCCAAGTTTGACAGCATAGCCAGGATCCATCGCATGTTCGGCATCAATATAAGCGCACTTTCCGCCCTTTTTTTGAGCTTCAGCCACAACATGCAAGGCCAATGTTGTTTTTCCGGAACTTTCTGGACCGTAGATTTCAACAATTCGACCCCGGGGAAGTCCCCCAATACCTAGAGCAAAATCAAGCCCTAAAGAACCGGTAGAAATCGCCGGGATTTCAACGGCACTTTCCTTTTGACCCAAACGCATCACAGACCCTTTCCCAAAGGCCCGTTCAATTTGACTGATGGCTGCTTCTAATGCTTTATCTTTTTCCATGCTTTTTCCCTTTCCAAAAGAATGATATCAAGCATAGAAGATTTAAGCCCTCTTGTCAATTGTTATTTATGGGTAACGAGCCTCAAAAAGTCTTATTTAGGCGCTTTTTGGAAATTATCTGCGACAAAATCCCAGTTAATAATATTTTGTAAGGCTTTTAAGTAATCTGCCCGTCTATTTTGATAATCTAGATAATAAGCGTGTTCCCAAACATCTAAGGTTAATAAAGGGGTTAAGTGTTGCGTAATTGGGGTGTCAGCATTGGCGGT
>JBGUXS010000055.1:0-2076 GCA_045118155.1 Alphaproteobacteria bacterium
CCCCGTGTGGGGGTCCCTGCCGAGTCCAGGCGCAACGCCCGATGAACTCATAAGCGTGGGTGCCCCGATGAACTCACGATATGGTGCGGTCGCCTCCGGGGTCTGGGGCCCCTTGGCGACCTCGCCGGCCGTAAGGCCCAAACGTTTGGTCTGTATTCCCAATAAAAAACCACCGACCAGCGGGAGGCTCCGAGCAAGTACCCCCCGTGTGGGGGTACTTGGCGAGTCGTAGAACCAATCAACCTACTCTGGGATGCAAAATCGAATCAATACAACCCATTAAAAATTTGCCGAAGGGGGAGGAGATGAGAGAATAGGGTTGTGATTTTGCGGGTGAGAAGAGTGATGGCTTGTTACTTTCGAAATAAGTAATAAAAAAAATTAAAGATTAGAATCAAGCTCTTGTTGAAGAGCCTGAACTAATGCTTTTTCTTCTTTGGTCCACTCATCGTAAGTTTCCCAGGAGAGAAAAGCTTTGATGTCGAGGTGAGGATAAGACTTGTTACTTTGAAGTTTAAGAGTAACAGCTTTGTCACCAAGACCACCAAGAGTTGCTTTATGACCAGCAACTTTTTGGCTAAATTCGAAATTCCAGAGACTTTTTTTCCCTTTAACGAGGGAAGATTTTATTTGAGAAATCATAATTATCATTTAACCGTTAAAAATTATAAGAAATAGAAGTTGTAAATAACTTCTAATCCTTGTAGTAATTCGAATTCGAACTCTTCAGCAAAATCTTCTTCGAAGTATTCTGCTTGTGCAAAAGTATTCAATATGAAGTAAGGATTTTTAACGAAATCCACAATAGTTGTATTAAACATAAGAATCGAACCTCCGTTTATTTGTAGTGGGTTAAGCCCCACTACACTTACCTGATTGCCTACAAGGGCATTCATTGCAATCACAAATGCAGAAATTTTGACCATCTGGATGTACGAATCCGAGTGGGTCGTGAATGTATGCACTTGGTCTGTATACACCTTCAGGGTCAAGACCACGGATTTCAAATTGTACGGAGTCTAACGCTCCGAGAGTAATAACGTAATCAAACATCGTCCCTCCGTTTATTTGATTGGGTTGAGCTATTGAAGAGAAGTCCATGAAGGTGGAAAAGCCTGCTATGAGCGGGCGACGAGCTTAATACACGGCGAGGAGTGTAGGGTGGGACCATCCAACTGTTGCTCGCAGCGGGGAATGTTTGGTGCTCTCGCATAGAGGCTTGAAGACGCTCGCCGGAACGATGAGCCGTTCCTCGATACCGATCCCTAAGCGTAGTCTTTGGTCGTAGGGTGGGTGGGCTCACGGTGCTGGCGAAACAGGGGAGTGGCGAAGGTGTGGGTGGGGCCATGTGCGCCAGTTATGCAATTACGGTAGCCGCGGTCTATAGGCGAAGTCCTTTCATTTCTTCCCTTTGGGCTTGAGGCTGCTGGCTAAGGGAAGTACGATAGAATCGGTATTGGTCTTTAGGGGTTTACCCCTTCCATTTCTCCTTTGGGCTAAGGCTGTTGGCTAAGGAGATTACAAGAGGATCGGCAGCGAGGGGTGGGTGTGGATAGAGCTATGCAATTGCGGCGCGAATTTTTTCGCAATATATCAAAAAAAATTTTGTCAACACGAAAGGAGGAAAACATCAAAAACAGGATAGCGAGACGCTCTGTATCGAGTCGCTCGCTTAGGATTCTATGCTTTTGGGTGGAGGCGGGATTACGTGGTTTATCTTTTTTATCGGCGAGGGGCGGGTGGCGTAGAGCTATGCAATTGCGGTATCAACGTGCGGATATGGGGCCGTATTGCCTCCTACATTCTCACGTGTTTGACGAGCCTAAAGCGAGGAGTGCCGAGATATATGAGCCGAGAGTACGTGAATCGGCTCCTCAAGAAAAACACGGTGGTTCTTCTCACGACAGAACGCCCGACCCCCATCATCGGGAAAAACTGAAGCGGTGGTTCTTTCAAGACAGAACGCCCGAAGTAACGCCACCCCCCCCTCAAAAAAAAAAAAAAAAAAAAAAAAAAAAAAAAAAAAAAAAAAAAAAAAAAAAAAAAAAAAAAAAAAAAAAAAAAAAAAATAAATAT
>JBGUXS010000056.1:0-7899 GCA_045118155.1 Alphaproteobacteria bacterium
GCCTTCCCTGGTAGCGGTGTCATCCAAATCACCTGCCCTGTGCGTTTATCTAGGGCCACGGCGTGTTCATCACTGCTAGCAATAAACAAAGTATTTCCAGAAATTGTTGGGGTAGATTGCCCAGAAATTGGCACTTCCCAAAGTTTTCGGCCCGTTGAAATATTAAAGGCCGCCGTTTCTTCCGCATTTGTCACAATATATACCACATGGTCTTCAATCACAGGGGCCGCCAAAATATGCGACAGTTCTACCGTACGATTAGAAATACTAGGCTTTAGGAAAGTTTCATCCCATACAACCGTCCCCGTATTCGCATCAAACGCCGTTACGTCCCCATTGGAAAACGGCACCACCAACATATCCCCATACGCCCCAGCCGGTGCCATTCCGAAGAAGCTCATAGAACTATGCAATGTTTTATAATTCCATGATTTCTTCCCATCTTTCAAGCGGACAACAAAGATTTGGTTATCCGAACTGGTCACATACAACTTACTGTTATACACAATCGGGGCTGAACGCACAGGATTATCAAATTTCTTCTGTCCTAAAATCGTTCCATCCAATGTCAAAGCAAACAAAGATCCATCCCCAACGGTGGCAAATAAGGTGTTATCAGCAATCGCTAACCCCATTGCTTTTGTCGTTGTCCCATCACCCACAATCGGCAATTTACGCGTCCACAAACGTTTGCATTTATCCACCCGAATAGCGGTAATAGAAAACCCACTACTCATCGCATAAATCACACCGTCTTTGTAAAGGGGTTCTGCCACGGCCCAACTATCCCCCGTAAAACCAGAATCAATAGCCACCGTACACCGTAATTTGATTTTAGATCCCATTTCTGGCCCTGTTGGTCGCCGATTTTGGGCATTGTAATTAGATTGCACCCACGCCTTAATTTCCGCCGCTTTTTCCAATTTCACCGGCACTTTGGCATTGGGTTCCAATTCACCTGTTGTTTCATAAATAGCAATTCTGCCTTCTTGTGGCGCTTTGGGTTTTGTATCAGCACATCCTGCAACAAGTCCCCCTACCAATAAAACAAGTAAAACGCGTTTTAACATGCTATTCCCCCAAAATAGTAAGTAATTCCTCTAAGCGTTGATGTTGGATTTCTGAGATGTTAGGTGTTTTTAAGGCCGCTTCCAGATATCCTTTGGCTTTCAATGTGTCCCCTTCTTTTAACGCCAACAACGCCGCTTGTTCCGATGCCATTGGGAAAAAAGCATTATCCGGCCGTAACAAAGGCACCAAAGCCGCTTGCAAATCGGCGGGTTTTCCCGTATCTAACTGGTGTCCAACCCATGACAACCTAGCAATAGAACGCAATTCCTCGGGCGCACTTTTTGTTTTCATTAATTGTTCTAAAATACCTAACCCTTCTGAAGTTTTTCCTTGTTCAAATAACAAGCTAGCTAATCTAAAACGCCCTAAAAACTTGTAATCTGTGCGATCTTGCACCGTTTTTTCAAAGATGTTCTGGGCATCGGCCGTTTGACCATTATAAGCCGCCATAACCCCTTTTTCAAACGCATCTGATTCACCACGCCGTACCCGTTGCCACCACGATTGATAAATATTAAATGCCGCCACCAATGTTAAAGTACCAACAACAAGAGTTATCATAAGATTTTGATATTTCTTAAAAAATTCCCGCCGCTTATCCAAAGCCAATTCCTCATCTACTTCCCGTTCCAAAAGGGCTTGTTGGATTTTGATTTGTTCTTCCTCGTTCATAGGTATCCTTTCAAATTCTGTTATAGACAAAGTATACACCTTTTACCGAACTTTGCAAATATTTTTATGGCACCCGAACAATGATATCCATTTGATAGGGTTTCTTTAGGTTCAAACGGGTTAAATCTTCTTGATTTATCTGTAAAGAAAACACGTTTTGAGCAACATCCACTAGATGTCCCGTTCGTTTGTGATAAATATGGTAATGTATTTTGGGATTGGTGTCAAAATAGGTGCGACCAGCTTGTACCACCACTTGTTTCAAAACCCCTTTCTGTGTCAGCTTGTTCAAGGTGTTATAAATCGTTCCTAGGGCCACTGATTCCCCTTGATTTTGACACAGCACATACAATTGCTCTGCCGAAAAATGCTGGGGTTGTGGCGGGGCAAACAAAATTTCTAACAACTTTTTTCGTTGCCTAGTTAAACGCATTCCCAAAGGGGGTAAAGCCATCATATTTTCATTCCTTTTTACATCCCAAAGGGGATATAAGAACCCCTAGGCCAAATGTAAAGGGCACAAGGCGCACAAAAAAAGACGGCCCTTACAAGGACCGCCCTTTTTATTTTCCTAAGTTAGCCTTGACGCGCTTTAAACTTTGGTTTTTTCTTATTGATCACATAGACCCGCCCTTTCCGGCGTACTACTTTACAATCTTTATCACGCACTTTGGCGGATTTTAACGAACAGCGAATTTTCATGTTTTTCCTCCTTCCTGCGTGTTTAACCCAAAGCCTTTTTCGCCACCGCAATCAAATCGGCAAAAACCTTTGCGTCATTGAGTGCCAATTCGGCCAACATTTTTCTATCCAAAGCCACATTAGCCTTGGCCAATCCCGCCATAAATTGGGAATAGACCATATCGTGCATCCGGCAAGCCGCATTGATTCTGACAATCCAAAGTTGACGTGCGGAAGTCTTTTTTGCCCGCCGATCGCGGTAAGCATATTGAAGCCCTTTTTCAACTTTTTCTTTGGCAACCGTGACGACCTTAGAATTCCGGCCCCGATAACCTTTGGCTAATTTTAAAATTTTATTATGCTTTGCACGCACTGTCGTGCCTCTTTTTACCCGTGCCATTGATCCCTCCTTATCCGTTTAAAAATCTTTTAATCAGCTTACAGAAAGATTCTGCCACATAAGCAGGTCTTCTAGCATTTCTTTTCATTTTTTGCGGTCTGGAGATCAAGCAATGGCGCTTGAAAGCCGTGGTGCGTTTTACTTTCCCCGTTGCGGTCAAAGAAAACCGTTTTTTAATTGAGGATTTTGATTTCAATTTCGGCATTTTCAATCCTTTTCTGTTAAAGTTTTACAAACATCCTGGGGGTAGCCTAATAACCCTTTCAGACAAAACGGGGTTATTTTACCCCTTTTTTCCATCCTTGTCAAGCATTATTTAACAAAAGGGAATTTAATTTTACCTTGGTAAAAAAAATGTTTTGTGCTAGGATATTTTAGAAAGCGAGGTCCCATGAAATCACCCCACACCGGTATTAAACGTATTTTAAAGGCGTTTACTTATTCTTATGACGGCCTGAAAGCCACCTTTCAAAGCGAAGCCGCTTTCCGGCAAGATGTTCTTTTTTGTACCTTAGCCGGAATTCTTTTATGCTTTTTATCGGTTACCCCCGTAGAACGAGTTCTGATGATTGGGGCATTGGTTTTTATCTTATTTGCGGAATTGGTCAACACCGCCTTAGAAGCTGTGGTGGATCGTATCGGTAGCACTTACAATCCCTTATCTAAAAAAGCAAAAGATATCGGCAGTGCTTTGGTCCTACTCGCCTTTATCCACTTCGCCCTCGTCTGGGGCATCATTTTGTGGGGGTAAGATAATACGCAAGAAATTTGTGAAAGGAATAAAAATGCCTTTATCATTTAAAAAAGTATCTGTTATGAAAGCAACCCAAGAGGATATGTCCGATGTTGCGAAACTTTCAATAGAAATGTTAAAATATCACAATGCGTTGTCCGACAACTATTTTACAGTTTACCCGTATAAAAAATATTTGAGCGAATTTAAAAACAAATTAAAGGAAAATCAATATATTATAGTCGCAAAAATTGATGATAAGGTCATTGGTTTCCTATCAGCACAATTTAAAAATACGCCGTGGTATAAAAATGCGAATGTTTGCATTATAAATGAAATTGCAGTTTCAGAAAAATATCGTTCTCACGGCATTGGCAGTGCTTTATTCAACAATCTATTGCTTGTTTGTAAAGATGAAAAAGTAGAAGAAATCAAATTAGATGTTTATGATGTAAACACACGTGCAAAACAATTATATAAACGGTTAGGATTTAAGGATTTACGTCAGCAAATGTCCCTTACTTTGAAATAAATTATTGTTAAATCCAGCACGCTCACCAATAAAAAACACCCCGCTATGGGGGTACTAAAAAGTGTTCGCGCGCTTTTATTGTAAAACGGCTAACGCACGTTTTATCCCTCGTTCCTCGGGACCGTTTGCAAGCAAACGTCGTTCGCTTCAGACACCTTGCGTCTTCGCTCACCGAACATGGGTTCAAATCAAATCCAGCACACTTACCATTAAAAAACACCCCACGCGCTGGGATTTCGCTATGCTCGTCCCTAAAGGGACCGCCTTCGGCGTCTGCTTCGCATCCGAACCCAATGGGTTCGACCCCAGACGCATATCACCATCAAAAAACACCCCACATACCCGGTCAACCCGTTAGGAGATGCCTAATCGGCCCCTTTCCAAGGGGCCAAGGCATGACAGAAAAGGCGCGCTGGGATTGCCGCCTTCGGCGTCTGCTTCGCATCCGAACCTCTTTTCTGGGTTCGACCCCAAGCGCATATCACCATTAAAAAACACCCCACGTTGGGGGTGTTTTTTATTGGTGAGCGCGCTGGGATTCGAACCCAGGGCCACCTGATTAAAAGTCAGGTGCTCTACCAGCTGAGCTACGCACTCGCGGTGTCCTGTTCTAAAAAGACCAGATAATTTTACCTAATTATTTTTTTCTTGTCAATACCTTTTATGATTTTTTTTCTAAAAAGCCCCCTTGTACGGCTTTAAGCAGAATCTGCACCCGATTTTGGGCTTTAAAAAATCGTAAAAGCGCACTCATATGCATCTTGACCGTCGCTTCAGCAACCCCTAAATTATACGCAATTTGCTTATTAGACAGGCCCAATGACAATTCTTCCAATACCCGGCGTTGCCGTGGCGATAACAATCGTTCTTTTTCTTGCAACATAAAACACCCTCCCTTTGTTAACACTTTTTTTACATAGGGAAAGCCCGCGTTTATCGCAATTGTTTTTTAAAAGCTTTTCAAACTAGTCTTGATAAGCCAAAACCTGTTCTTTATCACTAAAATGATGTTTGACCCCTTGGATGATTTGATAATCTTCATGCCCCTTCCCGGCCAAAAGAATCACATCATGCGCCCCAGATTCGTGCAAAGCCCGTTCTATTGCTTTGGCCCTGTCATCCACTTCTATGCCCCCTGGACAGGCCGCTAAAATATCTTTACGAATGGTCGCTGGATCTTCATCCCGTGGATTATCATCCGTCACATACACTTTATCGGCAAGGTCTGCCGCAATTTTACCCATAATGGGGCGTTTGGTCGTATCCCGATTTCCCCCACAACCAAACACACAAACCAATTTGCCTTTGGCATGACCCCGCAAGGATTGAATTGCCCTATCCAGTGCATCCGGCGTATGGGCATAATCCACAAACACTAAAGTTCCATTTTTAAGACGCCGAACAAGTTCAAGACGCCCCGCTGGTGGGGTTAATTTTTCAATCAATCCTAATGCCTTATCCAACGGGGCCCCCAAGGCCACACAAAGGCCTACCGCTTCCAACACATTCATCGCTTGGAAATCACCATAAATTGGCAAATGGTAGGTTCGTTTTTGCCCTGCCACTGTCAGAGTTAATTCTTGTCCATCCGGGGTTAACGTTTGAGAATCCAAACGAATATCCGCCCCCCTTTTCCCAACAGAAAAAACCTTAAGACCCGATGATAAGGCCTTTTCTTTTAATACGTCAAATTCGGGAATATCGGCATTTAACACCGCCAAGCCCCCAGGACGTACCGCCTCAAAAATTCGTAATTTACAGGCAAAATACGCCTCCATTGTTTTGTGATAATCTAGGTGGTCTTGGGTTAAATTCGTAAAACCTGCCCCTTCTAACACAAGGCCCGCTGTTCTGTCTTGATCTAGGCCGACGCTGGTATATTCCATTGCCACCGCTTGCACGGCATTTTCTTGTAAAGCGTGTAAATTCTTATTTAATGTCACGGGGTCCGAGGTCGTGTTATTCACTTCGGATACAATCCCTTTTAAGGGGGCATCATACGTCACCCCAATGGTACCAATACTTGCCGTTTTAACACCCATTAGTGTCATCAATTGCCGAACATATCCCACCACAGAGGTCTTGCCATTTGTCCCCGTGATGGCCACTTTTTTGACCTGTTCCGACGGATAGAAACGGCGCGCAGTTTCTGCCAACACCCACCGAATGTTGTCCACAACTAAAACAGGAACGGTTAAAGCAAGGGGGCGCACACTTACCACCGCCACTGCCCCTTTTTTTTCGGCATCTTCGGCAAATTGTGCCCCATCTATTTTAAAACCAGGAATCGCGAAAAAAAGACTGCCCTTCCCCACATCCTTGGATGAACATGTAATCCCCGTAATTTCTGGATTTTCTGCGGGAAGTGTCATTGATATCCCTTGAAATAAATCATGTAATTTCATGTGCCCTCCTTAACGTCTTTTTTTAGCTTCCTTAGATAAATCAATAGCTTTTTGTAGGTATGCAGGCACAGGGAAAATATCTTCCGGGAACACCCCCACGTACGGGGCAATCTTTGCGACCATTTCAAGGCCCGTTGGTTTAGCATTCCACCCCGCCGCATTAAAATACCAATTTTCTTTTAGTTTTTTGGGATCTTCCATCACCACGATCAAGGCAATTTTTGGATCTTCCAAAGGGAACGCCCCCACAAAAGTTGTGCGCACCCGGCCTTCCACATACTTACCTTTTTCAAGTAAGTTGGCTGACCCTGTCTTACCCCCTACCCGATACAGCCTAGCAATCGCATCTTTTTTGGAATCCCAATTCAAGACCCCCCACATCATCGCCCGCATTTTTTGGGATGTTTCTTCGGAAAGAACTTGATATTGCAACATATCTTCCCCAGTTTTCTTTTGGAAAGTCGGCGGATGATAATATCCCCCATTCACAAGGGCCGATACCGCCGTTACCATGTGCAAAGGGGATACCGATAGCGCATACCCATACGATACATTTGCCACCGTGATATCTGCCCATTTTTCTTGGCGAGGGAACAAAACATCTGCTTTTTCTGGGATAGATAAAGGCAATGTTTTATGAAATCCAAATTGTTTTAAAAAGGCGCGTTGACGTTCATATCCAACTTTTAAAGCAATCCGCGCTGATCCAATATTGGAAGAATGGAACAAAACCTCTGGCACCGTCAACTTTCTGTTTTGTGCATGGAAATCTGTAATGGATTTACGACCGATTTTAAGGGGTTCCCTGGCATCCAAAACAGTTAAAGGGGTTACTTCCCCCGTTTCTAGCCCCAAAGCCACCGTGAACAACTTAAACACTGACCCAAATTCATACACCCCCAAAGTGGCTTTGTTAAATTGCTTATCTGGGTCGGCAGGGATCGGAAAATTTGGATTATAATCTGGTAAGGATACCAAAGCCAACACTTCCCCCGTACGCACATCCATGACCACCGCTGCCCCACCACGGGCTTGGTGTTTTTTTATGTTTTCTTCCAGCGTCTTGCGCACAATATCTTGAATAGAAATATCCAACGATAACACCACATCATCGGCACAAACTTTCTTATCTAAACCCTTTTCAAGCCCCGAAACCCCGTTGTTATCAATATCCACCGCCCCCACGATATGGGTAAACAAAGCCCCTTGCGGATAAACCCTTTTTTCCCCGTCTTCTTCATTTAAAAAGTAATACCCTAACCAATTGAGGGCATTCTTTTCTGCCGGCGTAATGTTCCGACGAATATAGCGGAATTTGGCATCCGCCGTCAGCTTGTCATAAATATCTTTTTCTGTCATATCAGGGAAAACTTTTAACAGGTTTTTCGTCACTTCCTTAGGATTT
>JBGUXS010000057.1:0-1583 GCA_045118155.1 Alphaproteobacteria bacterium
CCCCCCCGTTGCCCCATTATATAAAGAGGTATCGGAAACACCGGCGGTCTTGGAACTGTCCGCATAACGGGTATCGCGCAAATCCACCACCCCGCCGTCATAGGCGACTAAACAATTTTGGCAGAAGCCCGTCGTCGTATCACACGCCCATCCCGCCCCAAGCGCATTTGCACAATCTGTATGATTTTCACACGCTTTGGTACAGGCCCCGTTCTGACACACCATCCCCGCGCCACAATCGGCATTTTCGGTACAGGACAAGTGCGCCACACACGTACCAGTTGTGGGATCATAAATGGGGGCCTCCGGATTTTTTTCTTTACAGGATAAACATCCTTTACCTGCTTCATAAACGGGTTTTTCTGGATTCGTTGCCAAACATTCGGCGTTGTTTTGCGGTGTCCGACAAGAAGAATGATCTAAATTCGCATACGGTTTATCCGTTGGACACGGCACACACGCTACGTTCAAACGTGATGGCGCATATGTGTTCCCCGTACAGGCCGTGCAAACCGTTGCCCCTGGTTCTTCGGTACCCGTTGCAAACCCAGGGCCACATTCCACACAAACCCCTTCTTTATTATAATAACCGGCATCACAAACACATGTTTTGTTCACACACGCCCCAAAACGACACGGGGGATCACAGGCCGTATCTACAATATCCCACCGCGTTCCCGACCGTAAGTCATTGCGGAAATAAAAAGCGATTGGCCCCGCCATATCACAAATATCGCCCCCATTGCGCCCGTTAGATACCGATAATTCTTTATCCGTTCGGTTCACAATGTCAATCACGGGGGTTAAGGCCTGGGCTTCACGAATAACCCGTTCGCAAACTTTTTTGGGCATGGCCTCTACATCAATAGAAAATTGGAAATGGGTTAAATCCCCTTCATCCCCTGGAGACATTAAATATCCTTGCTTACTGCTAGGGGCAAAACCTTTTAAGTCAAAGACTTCTTTTCCCACCGATGACGTACTGACCGCCGTGGCCCGCGTCATAATTTCTTTCAAGGTACGATGCGCCCGATATTGCGTCATCCAATTCGGTACCGCCATCATGGAACCCACGGAAATTAACGACATAATGGCTATCGTGGCCAATAATTCCTTGATCGTCCGTCCAGATTGTGTTGCGTTAGAACGCCGAACACGCCCCCCCGAAAAGGGCCGTTTTTTAAGGAAAACCGCGGTAAATATGTGCTTAAGCATTTTTATTCCATATCTCCATGGCGCAATCTTACCCCGATAAAATACCCTTTGCAAGCTTTTTTTATGCAAAAAAAACAACTTTTTTTCTTAAGAAATCCTTAATTTCCCACAGGTTACGCCCATGCGTGTTCTCATCCTAAAAAAAATCTTTTGTCATTCTTCATTGAGTCCAAAAAGGCGATTTTTCTTCTTGTCCCCCATCCCGACGGTCCGAAGGAACAGCGCATCCAAGGGCCTTTCGTTTGTTTAACAGGGCGAAAAAGCCCCCTCGTTTTCATAAGGCATTGTTACTTGTCATCCCTCGCCGACCTTCCGTTTCAAGGTCGGCGTCAAGGGATCCCAAACATGAAAGGCCTTATTTTACGGTT
>JBGUXS010000058.1:0-1744 GCA_045118155.1 Alphaproteobacteria bacterium
AAAAAATGGGATCAAGTTTTGAAACAGGAACCGCTGTGAAAGGGATAGCAAATTACTTTAACAGCCTTGGCTGGAATGTTAAAACAAACCTTGAGGGAAAATCTTTTGACGATTACAAGGAATTTGCCGATTTTGTGCTAAAAGAATTAAAATTGGGGCATCCGATTATGGTGGAAAATGTTTTTATGGGTGGCCACTGGCGTGTTATTATCGGATATGATACAATGGGAACGCAAGCAATCGCTGATGATGTTCTGATTTTTGCCGATACTTACGATACAGCAGACCATAACCAAGACGGATATTCAATTGAAAACGGGGAAAACTTTTTCTGGACTTGGTTTGACCATCAAATATTGCCGGAAAATGAAAGGAAACAACCATTTGTCGTGGCATATCCGATTGGGTAAAACACTTTTAAGGAAAGCTCTTGTGACCATTGAAGAGAACATTTTTAAACGTGCGGAAATAAACAAAAATGCGTTGGCTGGGTACGGATTCCGGCGCACAAAGGGATTTTGGATTTTAGAACGCCCCTTTATGAACGGGGATTTTAAGGCAGTCATTAGCGTTGATAGCGCTGGGCATTTTTCGGGAAGTGTTTATGAAATTGCCACCCAGGATGAATACTTGCCCCTGCGCGTGGAAGGTATGGGGGGATATGCCGCCGAAGTCAGAAATGCATACATAGAAATCCTTAAAGACATCAAAGAAAAATGTTGTCATGAAAATGTGTTTATATTTCCTCAGACCAATCGGTTGGCTGATAAAATTTACAAAAAGTACGGGGATAAACCTGTTTTCCCGTGGGATGGTTTTTCAGGTGGTGTGTTCAAAAATCCGACCAATGGCAAGTGGTATGCCATCGTGATGGCCATCAATGTACAGAAGGTGGATAAGAAATTGACCGGTGAAGTGGAAGTTATGAATATCAAACTGGATCCTGAAAAAATCAAAGAACTCCATAAAGAAAAAGGATTTTATCCCGCCTATCACATGAACAAAAAGAACTGGATCAGCCTTTTACTCAACGATACGGTGCCGGATAAAATCTTTCTTAACCTTCTGGATGAAAGCCACGCCTTTACCCTGTCCAAACGTAAATAACATCCCCTATATTTCGTATTCCCTCCAAAATTTTTTTGGGGGAAGCGTTTTGGCATTCAGCTATATTTTTCATGACTGATCAAGCGCACCAATACCGCGCAAAATACCGATCATACCTTCGGCGGCAATATCGTTGATAACTTTACCTTCATCATTAAAATAATAGAAATTCATCACCGAAGTTGAAATATGTTTGCCCGTGGCAGGAAATCCCATAAATTCACCGTCATGCGTCCCTGTTAACGTCCAACGGACCGCAACCATGTTTCCTTCGGCGACCATATCTTCCAATTTCCATTGAACATCAGAAAAACCTTGACGCATCCAACGCACAACCGAAAGATAACCTTCGCCCCCATACAAAGGTGTCGGCGATGCCGGCGTATAGAATGGCGCATCATCGGCAACAAGTTCCTTTGCAATATTTGAATCCGCAGTATTAATCATTGTTTCAAAGCGTTTCATCGCGATTTTATGGGCTTCAAGTTTTTCCATTTTTTTCTCCTTTTTTAATTTGCAACTTATCGCTATTTGTTTTGGATGTCAATCCTTGAGACGGTTGTCTTGCTTTCCAAGGGCGAGGTCGACTCGAAAAAGATTCGGGTTGAGTTCTCTTTGGAAGATATGGATATGTCCG
>JBGUXS010000059.1:0-41108 GCA_045118155.1 Alphaproteobacteria bacterium
CTTTCGGCGTGAATGGTCGCAAAACAGTTGTCATGGCCAGAACCCATCAATTCCCATAACGCCCCCGCGTTAGAGGTTGAAATTTCCCCCCCAATAATACAATCAGGGGTGAACCGCACCGCCAAATCAATCACGCCTTTATAGTCAAAGGCATTGGTCAATTCCGTTCGGGGCAACACAATATGCACCCTGTTTTTATGTGGCACAATCAGTTCCCGTGTATCTTCAATGGTTAAAATGCGCTTGTGTTCATCCAAAAGCTTGATCATATTATTCAAAAACGTTGTTTTACCGGTGGCCGTGGCCCCACTGATTAAAATATGATCCCCCCGTTGAATAGAAAGCAATAAACGGTTATATGGGTCATCCGGATCTTCCACATTTTGTAATTTATTAAGGGGCCGAAGGCGGCGCCCTTCTTCCAACCCAAATTCCGTCATATTCACCAATGTATCGGGATGATATACCCGCACCGTCATGGCAATTCCGCCCACAAGATCGTTGTTATCGTATTGCACGTTGCGGCCTGCTATCCCAGAAAACCGGTGCCCCCCAGGCAACGCCGCATACACAACCGGCGTGCCTTTTTCGGGGTCAAATGACATATCATAGGTGTTGGCAATACAATACAACAAGTTCAATAAATAGTCGCGCGATAACTTTTTATCTTCATAATAATGCCATGGATAGGTGTATTTACCATGCACCCGCAACCACACACCGCCAGGGTTATTCACCGCAATTTCTTCCACCCCGTCTTGCGTGTACCAATAAGATAAGGGGCGTAAAATGGATTCTAAAACGCGGTACGTATCCACAACGGATTGTTGATCTGGCATTTTATTTTTTACCTTCTTTCTTCGGTTCTTTTGGCAACACCGGTCCCGCCGTTCGGTCTTCCAGGTCATCTTCTGTCGGGACTTCTTGTTGTTCCCCATTATAAAGCGGTTCCCCAGCGGTGGGCGGTTGTTCCACGAATTGATCTTCGGGTGTATAAAGTTCCTCTGTACTCACATCCTCAGGGGGGGCTAGATATTCTTGCCCAGGGCGCCGCCCTTCCCAAGAATCCGTGGGGGCCGTCCGCATGAGCTTAGATTGTTTACCGTATTCTTGCAAGTAGGCTTCTTCATCATCTTCATCCGACCGCAACCACAGGTCTTCGGTGGAATACACCGTCAGGCGTGTCCCCGATGGCACATACACAATCGCTTGCGCATTCATAGATTCGTTCACCAATTGTTGGAAAATCTGATCCATGGTATTGATTAAGTTTTCACGGGCATCCGCCAACGCTTCGGCTTTATCGCTGGTGTATTTATCCCCGCTGTCCGTCGTTACCGCCGAATCCCCCGTCGCCGATAAATATGTCGCCACCGACGTTACGACAGAAAGCAAGAACGGCTTGCCATAGGCCGATAAAATCCGGTCATCCAAATAGGCCGCAACGCCCCCCCGCCCTTGGGCATCCCCAGATGTCCCCGCAAAAATAAAGGCACTGCCATCTGGCCGAATCAACCGATCCCATGAAATGTTAATCTTCGCCACATGATTGTTCCCTGCCCCACTTTCGGCCCGCCCAATTAACCGGCTGCCCGCAGGGATAAGAATATTACGCCCAGCTTCGGAATAAATATGCCGTTCCACAATCGCCGTGACTGGAACATTGGTATAACGTGAATCCAAGGAATGCACCAACACCGCTGGAATCGCTTTATCCTTTAACAACATTCTGGACATATCCACCTTCCAGGTAGATACCACTTTCCCAACGCCATCCCATTCTTTGTCTTCTTTCTTTTCGTTTTTCGCTTTCGCCAAAATCCGTTCATCCGGCACAATCACCTTATCCATCGTTTTCATTTTTGCCCGTCGTTCAATTAACCAGGTATTGATGTCTTCTAATTGATTTTGCCGAACCGTGAAGTGTTGTCTAAAATCGGGGCGTTGCCGTGGTTCTTCGGTGGCATCTTCAAAATAGAACGGATCTATATCGGCGAAACTGCCCCCTGTTAAGCGATAGGGCTTTCCATCATTACCCATATACCCAATCACAACCCCAGTGTCATCCAATAACGACCCGTTATCCGCAATCGTGTACATTTCGCCCCCTAGATAAATCCGACGACCCGATACCGCCCCAGTCCCGCTTTCGGATAACCCACAAGAGGATAAGTTTAAAGAAGTGCCTTTCAAGGCCCCCATTTTGGATCCCCCCGACGCATACAATTCATCCCCACCCCGAATAGAGGCAAACAAGGTACCGTTTAGGTCCATAATACTGCCATCCGACTTAATCGTGCCGATTTTTTCGCCTTGGTCATTCAGCACATCACATCCAGAAACAAGGCCCAAAACTCGTCCCCCTAGATCATACAACAAAATGATATCTTCTATCACATGCCCTTTTAAATCCAAGAATTCACCACTCTCGGAAATAGAAGCCACTTTGGTCTTACCGTTCACCCCATAAATATCCGTACCAACAATCTTAAAGACCGCATCCCCTTTTAGGTTATAGAATGTTCCATCGCCCCCCAAAGACCCCATAGGTTCTTTCTTTTTATTAAACAACAGCTCTTGATCCAACGGCACCATGTGGCACGCCACATCCACGTCTTCTGTTTTTTCAACTGTCCCTTTGCCATCCCCCAAGATATGCCCGATTTCTTTACCTGTGTTGCTAAGGACTTGACCATCAAACAACACCCGCCCCAGGGTCTTGTTTTCACACACCACCGGCCCCCGATTAATCAGCATCCCAATGGGGTTCCCCCCCAAATTCGTTACCCGATGATTTTTTTGAATACACCCGATTTGTTCGCCATTGGTATCCACCACTGTGCCGTCCCATAACGCTTGCCCCACAAAAATACCGCTTGCAGAAAAAACAGGCCCAGGATACGCGCGATAGCCCACACTAGAACCTTTTTCATCCACCACCGTCCCGTCTTGACGCAACTTGCCAACCACTTTTTGTGTACCGTCATAGACATCCCCCGACGCCGTAATTAACCCCACCGGCGCACATCCTTGAATGGCAAAGGCTTTGGCGGGCGGAACAAACCCCAAAGTCAAAAACGGATTTTTGCCTTGCACCCGACCCGTATAACCGATATGCCCAATCACATCCCCTTTGGGATTCATGACATCCCCATCGGGGGTTAACGTCCCCAGTTCTTGTCCCGCATCTGTCAGCACTTTACCAAAGGGCACCACCCGACCCGCTAATGACCGCCCGGGTTCTAACACAAACCCGTCATCTAACACCCGATAGGTCTTATCGCCAACCCCTTCAATCGTACCGTCATAGGTCATTGTCCCCAATGTTCCCCCCAAGAACGCCACCGGCACCCCTTGAGACACCACTTGTCCCACATACAGGTGTTTGGTTCCGTCTGGGGCATCGGCAAAAGCTTCCCCAGAAGGGGACACCGTTCCCACAACTTTGCCTTGGGTCATCAGCTTCCCATCTGCCCGAATAATTCCCACCTCTTCTGCCCGATCATTCACAACAGGCCCCGTCGGGATTAAGCCCCCCACCAACGAACTATCCATCGCCAATGCCATCCCCGCGGGGAAAGCCCGTGCCACCACTTCGTTATTCACATTAATCACTTGCGACCCAGCAAAGGTATGCCCTAACACCCCCCCGATTCTGTCCAGATACACCCCTGTCGGCATCACATGGCCAATATCTGCGCCCTCTAGGTCCACAATCTGACCATTCCCCGTCATATCGCCAACCGTATTATCCCCCGATAACACCGTTCCCACACGGGTCAACGCCCCCAAGGATTTCATATCTTTATCCAAAGGAATTCCCCACGTCAGCAATTTCCCAATAACCTTCTTTTGGAAACTTAAAATTTCCCCAGTCATCGTTGCCATTCCTAACGGGGCTTTATCCTGGAAGTTTTCTAAGATACCCGAAGCCAACATATTCCCAAGCAACGCCGTTTGATATAACCCTTTGGCAAAACCCATCCCCCGAATAAACGTTCCTAAAATCAAATTATTGGTATCTAACACCACAGACGGCGATACCACACGCCCCACCAACGCCCCCGTGGTATTCATCATCCCCCCATCGGGACCAACAAAACCGACAATTTGTTGCTTATCGTTCATCACTTTATGGGTCAAAGGGACATACGTTCCCACAATATCGTTCCCCGCCATAATATGGCCAGAAGGCGCCACTACCCCTTTTAAGCCCCCGGCTAAATCCCGAATTTCCCCATATAAATTGGGTACCCCCAGCAAAGCCCCGTCTAAATCCACCGCCATCCCTGGGGGCAACAACATCCCCACCAGATTATCCCCATTATAAACCCGATCTGATCCTTTAAAATCCCCAATCAACGCATTGTTATGCCCTAAGATTGTTCCATCTGGCATGGGGGATCCTAAAAAGCGCCCAAAGGCATCCACCACAATCCCCGACGGCAAGGTCATCCCCACCATCTTATTGTCTTTATCCAACACCACCCCTTCGGGTAAAACGGTTCCAATTTGCGCCTCTGCATTCAAAGCCGAACCGTCAAACGCCACCCATCCCATAACGGCGCCCTTTGGATTTACCACCCCCGTCAAGGGAATCCCTTGGCCCAAGATTTCCTGAGAAGTGCCAATAATCAAACCACTGGGCAACATCCGTCCCACCGTATGACGGGCTTTGTTTTGAATCACGCCTGACGGCAACACCATTCCTAAACTGCCCACATTTCCAAACGGTAAAACACGGCTGTTCAAAATCGCCCCAGCAACTTGTCCTTCGGTGGATAAGAACAACCCGTTCCCCACCAACGTCCCTAGGCGCACTTTTTGGGGAGAAACCACAAACCCGTCCGCCGTCACAGTGCCTACCTTGACCCCACTGAACGTCAGCACTTGTTCCCCAACCGGTAAGCGTCGCCCCAAATACAATCCATTTTTATCAATAACCGATCCGTCTGCCCGAATCGCCCCCGTCACATCCGCCGCCGCATCCACCAATAAGCCGTTTAAGTACAACCGTCCTAAGGGCGTACCATCCCCTTGCACAAACACCGATTGATCGGGAATTAAGCCCCCTAAGATTTTATTATCCACCCCCGACAATAACGCCCCAGAGGGCAACACCTTGGCAAACAGCGCCCCGGTGCCGTCTAAAACCGCCCCAATTTTATCAGAATACCGCCCTAAAATCAGGCCTTCGGTGGAAAACGCCGTGCCAGACAGGGGTTTATGCCCCACGACGAACCCTTGGGTGCCACGGACCAAGCCATTTAATTGAATTTCCCCTTGTTCCGCACCGGTCATATCAAACGCTTTGTATCCCAGCACTTCCCAGCCCGTTGGATTTCCTTTATCATCCAAAATCATCCCTGGGGTCATCACGTTGTCAGGAGATACACATTGATTTGTCGTATTTAATCGGCCATTTAACAACACAATCCCTTTATAGCCCCCATCTTCATCCACAACGACCCCTTTTTGGGGAACCGACCCTATTATCAACCCCGCCGTATCCATGACATCGTTTTCGGGGGTCATACATCCTTTTAAGGTTCCGTCCATTCCTTGCACCATCCCGTCGGCCGTAATGACCCCTAGGGTTTGACAAGAAGCATCCACAGCCAAGCCCACCGGCACCACCGTTCCAATCAGCGTATTTTTTAAGTTGCGAACATGCCCTTCAGGGGTCACATAGCCCGCCACTTCCCCCGCTTCGTTAATCACACGGCCATCTGGATAAACACTGCCTAATTTCAAGCATCCATAACCCACGGCTTGCCCCTTGTTTTTCATCAACCGCCCCACCAAGGTTTTGCCCGCCATCACGGTTCCGTCCAAAATAGGACATCCAATCGGGCTGCCATTCATATCCACCGCCCGTCCATCCGCATCCACAAGACCAATCACGGTCATTTTTGTATCTACCAATACCCCCTGAGGCAACACCGACCCAATCACGTCTTTCCGATTTGCATCCACAATCGTCCCATCTGGCAACGTATATCCAATTGTTTGCCCATACGCATCTTGCACTTTTCCAGAACTGGTCACTTTCCCAAGCGCTTGACATCCCCGACCAAAAGCCACCCCTTGGGGAACCAACGCCCCAATCACGGTTAAATCTTGCCCAATCACTGTTTTGTTAGAGGTTATCCGACCAATCTTTTGATTATCTTCATCCACCACCGACCCATCGCCAATAACCACACCAATGAAGTTCCCTTTCAGGTCAATCACGCCCCCCCAAGGCCGAACTGCCCCAATGACTTTCCCTTGGTCATTCACCACCGACCCATCCACTAAAACGTGCCCTAAACTTTCTTCGGCGGCGTTCATAACCCGGCCATCGGGTTGCACCGTTCCAAAAGCCACACCGGCGGTATCTAAAACAGATACCCGTGGCACCCCCGCCCCGATTATTTTTAATTCCGATGACACAATCGTACCATCCCCTAACATCTTCCCCAACGTTTGCCCGTCGGCATCCACCACATCCCCCACCGGGGTTAAAGATCCCAGCACTTGATTATCCAATCCCACAGGAATCATTTCTGGTGGCGTTACCCCAATAATTTTACCATCGGCCCCAAAAACAAGACCGTCAGGCGCTACCTTATATTTTTGCCCCCCTAAAGTCACATATCCTTCGTTATCCACCTGTCCCAAAACGGTTCCCGCCATATCAATCACGGATCGGGGCAAAGTTAATTCCGTTTTCCCCGTTTCACAGACGACACAGGATTTTGTTTCCGAAGATTGGGCTTTAATCGGGATTCTCAACACGTTTTCTTTAATCGCCAGCGCGTTATCTTCACGCCACTTGATGTTCACCAAGTTTTGAATATACCGCAACGACAGGGGGTTCCATAACACCGTAAAGGTACACGAGGCGCCTTTGGCCAAGCGCATATCTTTTTGGCACGTTCCCATGTCAATATCAAACCCGTCTTTTTGCACTTCGGCCATTTCTACATCCAACAAAATGATATTGCCTTTTTCGGCCGTAATCATAATGGGAATTTCGGCGTTCGTCCCCACCATGACATTTTCCATCGTGATGGTATCGGGTTGCACTTTTAATAACGCTTCGGCTTGATCATCCACTGACGGTAACGGCACAGTTGTGAACAAATCTACATCCGGTGTTGCATAATCCACAGGGGACAGCATTTCTTGTTGTTCCGGCTTCACACGCCGAACCAATAAAATCAACATAAATACAATCAATAAACCAATCCCTAAAAAGAAGAACCAACGGTTGCTCTTTTTCACATATTGTTCGGACAGGCTATCTGTATTTTTTTGTTTCATTTAGCTTCCCTTTATTGTACCCGCACCACCGAGCACGACACCCCTTTCTTCGCCAGTTTTTGACACAACGCATCCCCAGAATTCACGTCTTTAAACGGCCCAATACGCAGGCGGAAAAGTTCCCTAACATCCCCGTCAGCCGTGGCATCTACGGAATAATACGGTTCATATCCTTTTAACAAATCCCCATACCGGTTCAACAGCGCATCCCACATTTTTTCTAATGTCACAATATCCGTATGTGCCCCCAGTTCAACCGAGATCGTTTCCACATCCACCGCATTAGCCGACCCACCGGTCTTATCGGTCGTGATTTGTTTCACCACGTCAAGGATACCGGAATTGGCCTCGGGCGAATTCATGACCGCTTGCGGGATGGCGTTACCCGTGGTCATTTGCCCTTGCACCATTGGCATCGTCATACCTTGGTTCCCCATCATCAAGGGCATAGCGCCCCCCGTCATTCCCCCCAAAGCGTATGGGTTGGTGCCGGCCCCACTTGCGGAAATGGAATACATGCTGTTATCGGGATTGGCGTATTCTACTTGATCTAAGCCCATCGCCGGATCCCGCCGCAATTTTAAGCAAATCAGTTTCTTTCCATTGCGCAAGACCATATCCCCTACGGCCTCTACCACAATCAAGCGGCTGTTCTTCCCACGCGTTCTAAAGCCGACTGGCACTTCTGTTTCTTGAACCAACAAGTTCACAATCGGACGTTGTGTCATGGTCAGCGCTTTGGGCCCTAGGTCAATATACGTAAAGATATCATCCCGCCACACCCGTTCAGGCGCAATATCTACATCCTTGGGGTTGGGAATAAACATTTCTACATCAAAGCGGAACTTTTCAGGATCCACAGGAATGGATTGCAACCAATCTTGCCCTTCGGCCTTCCCCGTTTCAGGATTTACTTTTGCGCCCAAAGAATTTAAGTTGTTGTTCACATTCAAAGACGAATCCGCCGCCATTACAGACGCACCTGAAAAACTCTTTAACGTTCCGCCAGCCGATTTTGGTGTGTATTTTTTCGGCACCAAAATATCCACCACGGATTGCGTGATTTTATCTGTGTTATAGGTTTCACTTCTTAGGTAAAAAACATACCGGTTGCCCGACCGACCAAAAATCACCATATTACTATCCGCCCCAATAAAAGACGGATCCGCATAAAGCAACAACGAGTTAGGCGCTGGAATTTCCCCCGCAAACGATTCGGGCGACCCCAAATGCACCCGTTCAATCAATTCCCAAGTCGGTAAGTTAATTAGGGTCATCATCCCTTCCCTTAACCGAATCGGCAAAACCGTATCTGGGGCCCAAACATAGCGAGAATACCCCGGCTTTAATTGCCCTTCCCCAAGGTGCGACATTGGGTCGTTCCAGGCCTTTTGCTGCATCCCCAACGAATGGATGTAGTTCAAGTTCATGGTATCAAATTCCCCCGTCGTTTGCGCCATGGCATCATATAATTGCCCCGCTTCCACGTTCGCAGGAAGCATTTGTTGGGCCCAACAAGGGGTTCCCCCCACAAGCAGCATTAGACCAGAGGTCATTAACAATTTTCTTAGTGTCATTTTTTTCACTCCATTACCTGCATGCCATATTTTGTGACTAAGAATCCCAAAGGATTTTTTAATCGTTGCGCCCATTTTAATCCCTCCCTATTCGGATAGAAATTCACCTTTAAATTAACAACCCATTTTTTGGATGTGGGTTCCACCGATCCTTTTTTCATATCGGTCATTTTCACTTCTGCCCGCCACACGTCGCCGTCAGGTTCTGACCGGAACTTGGACACGGACAACAATTCCACATCCCTAACCAATCCTTCTTGCCGGGCCTGTTGAATCAAGATATTCGCCAACGGTTGAAATTCTTTAAAGACCGTTGGGGCACTTTTCCAACTGATATCCCCATCAACCCCCCAAATTTCTTCCAACATGTGGGCATCCGCCGGCACCGATAACCGCAACAGCAAATATTGCCGAATTAACGAATCTGCCACCATATCCATATCCAGTGACCCAGCCGCAGGCCGCCGGACGTATAGCACTTGTTCATTTTTATCTTGGGTGTACAAATAAAACGGTTGTACCCGGGTCAAGGGCAACAACCCATTTAACGCAATAACCATCATAACCAACGTCACAAACGCCACCACCGCCATCACCATATAGGATCTGGCCATCCACAAATACCGGCGTTCACGTAAAGCCTCTACCGAGTTTTCGTCCAAGGTCCAAAAACTCTTGTCTTTCTTTTGGGGCTTTTGTGGTTGTGTCATGGTGTTATCCTTTTAAGAAAACCACTCGGGCAATTCCGGTACTAAATCCAATTTTAGACACGCACAGGGTGATTTTTTAAGTTCTGAATAATCTTCCCCTAATCCCACGGGTTCTGGTTCATAAACCGTCCCACAGGCCACAACCCCCAAAACACCAAGGATTAAAAGGCCTATTTGCCATAATTTCATGTGATATTCCTCCTTGCAAACACGTATTCAAAGGAAATCTATCACATTTTTTTAATTTCGCCAATAAAAAATTATCCTCTTTTTACATTTGCGCTGTATTCTATCACCATAAAGCCCTTGGGGTTCATCATGCGCTGGGATCTGGACACACGCCCTCTGTCTGTTGTCTTTAAGTTAATCACATACGTTTGAGTTGTGACGGTTTCGCCCTCAAAGGTATAAACATCCACTTCCACCGTCCAAACGTTGTCTAGGTGATACATACTTTTGATGTCTATACTTTGGGTGGCATGATGATCTTTGACATATTCTTCCAACCACTTTTTCCCTTTAAAAAATTGCCCAAACACCCGCTGGGACGATAAAAACCACACAGGCCCCCCAGGTCCCCAACGATACATCATTTCTGCTTCATCGGGGAAATACGTCAAACGCCAATCTAAATAAGCCCTAACAAACAATTCTTCCATTTCGGTATCATACAACGAACTGCTTTCCAACGGGGAAAATCGCAACGTTTGATCCGTGCGGGATAATTCCGGTGTAATGACCTGTGCCACCAACTTTAAGCGCGTTGTGGTTTGCATCAAGGTCAGGGCTAAAATAAAATTACTGGCCATCACAATAATCAAAACCAACAACATGATTTGTGATTTAAATTCGGCCACCCCACCCTTTTTTTGTTCCATTTTTCCCCCTATTTACAATTAGTTAGTATGTCTTGCCCATAAATTTCTGGTCCCCAAATATTTTCCACATTTTCTAGGTAAATAGAATCATCTTCCCCAAAAACTTCCGTGGCATTGGGTAAAGCCGCGATAAAATCGTTGATATTTTTAAGGGCTTTATTATTACGCTTCAATTGATATCCAAACAAAACGCCTTGATACGCTGGATCTGTTAAATCTTCAAATTGATCTTTTAACTCATCGGGAATATCATAGTCTTTCAGGGTTTCTTTTACCTTGTCTTGCCACAAGGCCAACTTTTCCAATTCTTGGGATAATTCTTCCCCACAGCCCATATTTTCATATTTAGACGGTTCGCCCGCCCCAGAGGAACTGGATGACCCCGTTATAGAAGAAGAATCGTCGGGGCGTTGCATAAAGGCGTTCTTATCTAAAAATTCTAAATTCGTCTTAATATTTTGGGTCATTACTTTGGCGATACGCATCAAATTACGCTTATTTTCATACGCGCGAAACAAAGAAATTTGCGTTCGGTCATAATCTTCAAACCGGTTGTGGAAAATCTTAGGATCCCAAGCTTCACCATTACTCTTTGTTTCCAATTCCCACGGGATATCCACGGCATCGGCTTCACAGGTAGGAACTGTTTTCGTTTTGGGGTTACCGGCCGCATCCAATACAGGGGTGCCATCGGCATCCGTTTCATCAACCGTTTCGGTCTTAGCCGTCAATGTGGGCTTTTTCAAATACCTATCCCATTCCCCATTTCCCCGTAAGTTAAAAACCGCTGCACAACTGCCTTCTACATTGGGATCACAGGGGATAAAAACAGGGCCTTTATTAATCCCGTTGGGGCAGAACACATTTTTGGGCCAAATAGCTGCATACACTTCCCATACCTTGGGGATATTGTAAAACTTGTCTTTGCCAGATTTATCTGCTAAATACTTCGTGCGTTCCAAAATCGGCACATTTTTATAAGGGTCTGTTAGGTCTAGCCCCAATGCCGTTATCGCCACCGGATTTCGTTCAAAAAAATCTACATCATCGGGTTTTTTGGGGGGATAATATTTTTGTAAAACCTCATTAGCCATCACCCAATTGGCCCAATATTTTTCTTTTTCGTCCATAGGATCCCCTGGGGTACCTTTCGTCCACGCAACATACAGATTTTTAATGGTTTCAGCTGCCCCGGCGACATCTTCAAAATCCGTTTCAATTTTTTCAAACCCGTCTTTATTGGCTTTTAAATCCCGTATCTTTTGCAACGAACTTTTTAAATTCGTAAGATACTGCGCCACGGGTTGCAATTTATTGCTGGGTTTAGTCAAATACTCGTTCACCAAAACATCCCACTCTTTTCCCGTATCGGCCTTTAATTTTTCCCGATTCAAGCACGTAATATACGATTGATTTTCTGTGGCCTTATCAATCAGCTGATCGGCCTCAGTGATTTCTTCACACACGGCTTCATACTCTTTTAACGCCTTCATCACATTATGCATATCCGTGTATTGTCGCAACAGTTGATACCAATTTGACACTTCATCTTTGGTATCATCTTCGGCCATTTTAAAAGGGCGAATCGGCGCATAGTCCACTGTTTCATCCGATAAAGAAGACCGAAAATAATCTTCCGGTACCAACGCATGGGCTTGAACGGCACAGAACAACATCAACAAGATAATTTTCATAAGGCCTCCCCCTTTGATTTAATGACTTTTTCTTCTGGTGTGCTTTCATCTTTATCATATCGGTACAACAAGGGTTCTTTCATGGTTAGACTGCGCCCACGACGCGCCACTTCAAATTGTACTTTCAAGCTTTCCAATTGCCGACGCAATGCCAACAACTGATCCAAATAATCATCCCATTTGACTTTTTGGGTCAGCATGTGTTGCACCGATCCTTTTTCAAGTTTTGGCATCGTTTTATTCAGGTATTTTATTTGTTCTTTAATCACCATGATTTTAGCCAAAAACTGCACCGTTTGTTCTTGGGTTTGATACACCCGTTCCAGCAGGGCATCTTCCCGATCTCCCCGTCCCCCAACAATGGAAATTTTTTCTTGTTCTGTCATCAATAACCATTTTTCCAAATCCCGATCGTCATTTTCCAATTCATCCACTTTTAGATAAGGATGACCTTCTTTAAATTGATCCCACAAGTTTTCTAAGGTCGGTAAATCCTGATCTTTTAACAACACGGGAACGGCACAAAAACACCCCGCCCCATAGCCATCTGGGGCCGCAGGATCAAAGGCTTCACAGGTTTCTTCCCCAATGGTTTCAGCTTCCCCAAAAGACGTTTGTAATTCATTCAGCAACGTATCCAAAGTGATATCTTCTTGATATGCTTCCCAAATTTTTTCTTGGAAATTCTGGTGTGCGGTCTCAAGGGTTTGGGCTTCAATCGCTAGGGGCCAAAAATGATCGGCATGGGTGACATCTTCTTGTAATTTTGCCGCAAACAGCCCTTGAAAACTTTCCCCTTGCTCTGTAAATTCTTTGGTACTTTGATCAATACCAGACAGTTCTTCTTCATACGACACATATTCATGCCACACATCTTCATTGGGTTGATCATACTTGTCATAAAAATGGTTACTGCCTAGGTGCTTATCCAAGTATAAATCCAAAGAGGTATCTTCTGGCGGGGGGGAGGATGGCGTTTGGGCAACCCCCGTTCCAACGATGAAGACCATTCCTAAAATCGTTATAATTTTATGCATTAGGATCCCCCCCCTGTTCCTGGACACCACAGTTTTTTAAGGGCCTGTTCCATATCAAATGTAGGGTCTTCCATTTGCATCAAGCGTGTCATTTCTTGCTGACGATATAAAGGGCGAGGGGCGATTTGCAAGGGCAAAGTCAATAACGTTTTAGCCGCCGACATTTCCGCCAAACGCACCTGAAGCACACTTTCGGTTATGATTTTTTTCGCCAACGCCTCTTGAGCTTTTAACGTCACATACAGATCATCTTGCAGGCTTACTCCCCCCACGGGGGCCGAGGCATTTTGTCCTAAATCGGCTTTGGTTGCTTGATAAACTTCATTCGCCAAGTCAAAACAAATAAGCGCTAAATCCATCATATATTGTTGACGGCGCAAGAAAAATTTATCTTGTACATCTTTATAATCCAACGTCCCTAAGGGCGCCCCGCCTTCAATCATGACGGGATCATCGGGGCAATACGGAACAAAAAAGTATGTACGCACAAGGGATTCGGCCTCGTCCAATTTTTCCATTGCCGGTGTATATTTTAGGTCATAAAAACCCGTGGTATCTTCTTCAATCACCCCGTTCGTCACGGTGGCATTATACTCTTTCATGGGGTCAAAGAAAATTTCTTCCACTTTATCAAAGGCCGATGTACCGAACAAATTTCCTTCCAAATTCTTAGCACACAACGGGTTCTTAGCGCATGCTTCTTTTACCGCTTGTTTATGTTCATCCGTGGTGAAACCGTCTTGCGCGCCTTTTACACTTTCTACGGTTTTTTGCAAAATTTCTTTCCGAATCCGTTCCATAATCGTCATAGATCGTTGCATCGGGGCAAAGGCAGAAATCGTTTTATCCAAGATAGGATCTTTGATTTGCACCGGGGGGACAACTTCCTGTGCCATCCCGATACAACTTATCAACAACGCCAATAAAACAAAATATTTCATTTTGTTTCCCATCCCCTAAACACATCTTTTTTGGGGATCCCTTCAATCAAACGTTTAGATGTTACCCCCGATGCAAAGTTAGACAGTTGGGCCATTTCCCAAAGTGTTTTTGCCATCATCATTTGATATATGAAATCACAGCGCAATTTTTCTTGCAACGTTTTTTTATCTTTACATAATGCCCGAACCCCCTCTGGGGAAGCCGCATCATACAATAATGATTTTCTAAAAGATAATTCCGCCAACGCCTTAGCTTGCACATCCAACGCAAACAATAATTCGTTATTGCGTTTCACATTTTTTTCCACCCCATCTGACGGATTTGCGGTGTTCACCACATATTCACTTTCTATGGTGTCAGCGACCTCTTCCCCCGTGTATAAGGGGTTCAGCAATTGATAAAAGAACGTCTTTTTTTCTTCGTCCCCTGTCTTGTTTTCTTTAGAAATCAACAACGCCATTTCTTGTTCGGTTAAAAAGCCCGCCCGATTAGGAATCAGATAAACGCTTTGATCTTCAGACGTATCTTCGGTTGATGCTTCGTTTAGCACATAAATTTCATGTCCCCCAATGGCATCTGCCAATTGATCTAGGGCTTCTCTGGCTTCGGTACGGGTCCCCAATAATTGACATAAGCTCTGGGTAAGGGTTGTGGGATTACCAAAAGAATGCCCTGCTTCTTCCGCCGTTTTTTTGATATCTTCAAAGCTTTCACAATCGTAAGTTTGGTCATCAAATTCAAAATACAGGGCATCCCCGATTTGTTCAATTAACGGCCCATTAATTGTGGCAAAAACAGGACAAGCTAGCAAGAAAAAGACTAAAAATTTCCTCATCAGCGCATCGGTCCTTTCAATAAATCGGGATCGTTTAATTCATTGATTAACTTTTCCACATCCGAATAATCCCCTGGGGGATAAGGATCCCCCTTAGAGGTTGTTTTGGTGGCAACACTGCTGCCTGTAAAGCGCAAGCCCCCTAAAGATTGATTGGCAATCAAGGTATTAATTAACCCTTGCTGATACAACGCCATATGCGTGTTTAATTGCATCAGGCCCCTTAGACCAAACGCCGTATTGAGCATCTTTTTAAAAATGGTTTGTGTCACATCTATTTCGGACAAATTCATGATGTTTTTAAAGATGGTCGCAAGCCCTTGTGTCCCTGAATTTTTGCGATAGCTCACCCGTGTTTGATTCAGGTCAATTAAGTGTTTATCCTTATCGCCTTGCCCTTTGATTTGCAAGTCGTTCATAATTTTTTGTTGCCAATCGGCCAAATTTTTAGAGGTAGCATCTTGTTGATAAAATTTGGCGCTCACCGGCATAAACGGTTCATAGCCAGATGTGTCAACTTCCGATCGGGTTAACTCTTTCCCCTTAAAATCCTTTAATTTTTCGTCCTTCATGAACGCCAGTAATTCTTTATCATAGCGGGCCCCTGCCCCATAGAAATCCCCAAAAATCCCTTGGATATTTCGGGTTTCTTCTTCAAAGCAATCCCCTTTTGTCGTATCATAACAGACCCCCCGCCCCTGCAAGGTATCGGCCGTTTGCATTTGATGATTGGGATCAAAGATCAGGTCTTTTAAATCCGACAATGATACGTTACGTTCATCGTCGTATTGCGTTTTATTATCATCTAACAGCAAGTTTAAATCTGGCCGATCTTTTCTAGCCACCGCCAAGCGCGTTGACCAGTTGTTGCCGGCTTCGGGTAAGCCCGACCACCCAAGGCGTAATAAAACTTCGGCGGTTAAGGATACTTCTTGCATAAGCTCTTGTGTTCGGCGCCACATGTGAACATTTTGAATACGGTCAGCAAATACTTCAAACCCAAACGCCCCAACATAAGGGTTCGGGGGCGTAAAATCGGCCCACGCCCCCACGGTCATACTAAAAAAACACACACAGATGCCGAAAAAACGCTTCATTCGTCGGCCTCCTGTATCTGGCGAATAGGGATAAATGACGCGTTGCCTTGCTGAATCAGGGCATATAAGCTTTTTGTGGCCAATTCCGCCGTTTCTGCCAAAATCAAAGCATCCCAAGAACTCATCATTCCCCGTGATAACATATAGTTTAGGTTTTGGACATCTTCGCGTAAATTTTCAACAGGCGATAGTTTAATCTGTTCCTTTTTATCACGTTTCCAGGTAATCATATGTTCCCCTAGTTGCTGACGCCGTTCCCCCCCCCGCAACATGAAATCATATAACACTTCGGCCAACGCCGCCGTAAAGGACGCCACATAGGATAATTGTTTGCCTTGCCGACGCACCAAACGCACCCTAAAATTATCCGGATACACTGGATATTTTTCATTATGATCATCTTTTAACCCCGCTTTGATGGGATAGCCCACTTTACTGGCGTGAACCAACGTGCGGTTGCCGATATCTCCGCGTTGCCCTGCGTGCGAGGCCGATGGACCGTAAAACAAGGCAAAATAGGTTGTTTCTTCATCCGAAATATGCACATCCTGGGCCCATAAGTCTGAATAAGAATCCAGTTGTTGTTCCAAGGTTCCCCCGACATTAAACGTCGTATCTTGCAAAACCTCGGCGGCCAGCGGTTGTATCCAAAGCCCTAAAAAGATGATAATACCCCAAAACATATGCCCCCACTTAAGGGGTATTATGCCTTATTTTTCCTTGAAAGCAATTATTTTTTCATTTTTTACAAAAAAAACTTGAAAAGTTGATTATTTTCTTGTAGTATGCATAGCACGTGCCGGCATAGCTCAGTTGGTAGAGCAGTTGATTTGTAATCATCAGGTCGGGAGTTCGAGCCCCTCTGCCGGCACCATTTTTAATTTTTCCCTTTCTCTTTTTTTGAAAAACAAGCCCCCTTAAAAAGGGCTTGCATTTTTCATGGAAAATGTGCTAGCATGGTTTTTAGAAGGGGTTTCATGAAAAAATATTTACTGACATTTTTATTTTTATCCTTGCCCGTTTTGGCGGAAGATGTTGGTTTTGGCCATGCCCTAACGGTTTTTGACCGGGGGCAATATGATCGGGCGGCCGTGGAATTAAACGCCCTGTCGGCCCAAGGTCATGCCTTTGCCGATTACTATTTAGGGAAGATGTACTATGAAGGGTTGGGTGTTCCCAAGGATGAAGAAAAAGCGTTTACTTTACTGAAAAACGCTTATACCCATCGGGTTTATCCCGCTGGTTTTTACTTGTATAAAATCTTTCGGGAACGCGATCCTAATAATACAAAACAAGCTCTTGTTTACCTAAAACGTGCGGCTTTGGCGGGGGATGTTCAAGCGCTGGAAGAACTGGGTGATTTGCACATGGATGAAACCAGCATCACCGGTAAAGAATACACCTATGCTTTTGGATATTACCTAATCGGGGCCAGAATTGGGGATAAAAAATCACAACGCAAAGTGGCTTTGCTGTACAAGATAGGCCGGGGGGCCACCCAAGATATTGAAAATGCCGAACGGTGGATGAAACGGTCTGCCCACCAAGGATATGTCTTGGCGCAACAAGATTTGGCCGATTGGTATGAAAATGATGAAGTGCTAAAAAACCCCTTAAACGCCTATACATGGTACAGCATTATTGCCGCCTATAACACAGATAAGGTCGGGGAAGAAGCCAAAGAAAAACGCGCCGAATTTGAAAAGAAATTAGAAAAGAAAAAAGAATTTGTGGAACGACAACGCGGGGCAAGACGTTGGCGCCCCACAACGGCCCTAGAAAGTGTACCGGATATTGAACGATACAAAGCCCCTATGCCCGTCATTCCTGGTTTTAATGACACAGAAAGTCTAAAAAAATTGTTGGGGGAAGGCGATTATACCTTGGTCCAAAGTATTCGGTATAACATCACCCCCGAAGATATTGCCATAGCCAGTTCTACACAAGATTTTGCCCCTTTAAGACAAAAGGTAACTTTGGCCGCCCGCAACGGGGCGATTGGGGCGTATGCGTATTATGGGGATTTAATGGCCAACGTGTTTAGAAACGATACACAAGCCACGATGGGCTATAAAAAAGGGGCCGAAGCTGGAGATACCTATGCCCAATATCGGTACGCCAAAGCTTTGTGCAGTGGTACAGGGCTTGAAAACGCCGACATTCCTAGGTGCTATGCGTGGTTATTATACGCGTACAAAAATACCGACGAGTTGTTAAAACCTACCCTAGCCGAAACCCTAACGTTTGTTGAAGAAAACAGCACCCCCGAAGAACAAGCCAAAGGCAAAGAACTTGTGGATGAAGTGCGCGAAGTCATTGAAGATAAAAAGACCGTCAAAGAAAATAAACCTGTGGGCGAATTTACTTTTTTCTAGTTTTCTCTTTAGGCATTTTTTGTTCCGCCACCTTCAAGGGATTTCCCCCTTTTTTGTATTGCAGGCGGTGGCCGGTTTTGGCTTGATACAAATCTTCAAAACTTTTTAAAGCCCGCGCATCTACAAACGCTTGCTTTGTCATTTTCGCCCCCACAATCGTGACAATCGGCAGAAAAATTTCCCCGCACTTGAAATAATTTTCATCGCTGTCATAAACTTTCATCAGGAAATTTGTCATCTCTTGTTTAGGAAACGCGTAAATTTGGATCAAATCGGAAACCCCTAATTTTTCCATATAAAACCCCCTTTCACATTAAACGTAAAAACACAAACTTATTCCTGTGATATATCCTTATCTGTTCTATGTTAAAACCTGAAAATTCATATTGTTCCCGTGCATCCATTTCCACAATCACCAGCGTTTTTTCATCCAGCCAGTTTTTGTTTTTTAGGGCTTGCAACGTTTTTTCCGGGAATCCTTTGGCATACGGGGGATCTAAAAAAACAATATCGTGTGGGGTACCTTCGGGGGGATTTAGGGCATTGGCCTTAATAATCGTCGTGCGGTTCGGGGTCGGTAAATTCGTGCGTAAACTGGCCAACGACCGCGGGTTGATTTCAATAAACGTAACCCCTTTAGCCCCCCGCGATAATGCCTCTATTCCAATCGCCCCAGACCCAGCAAACACATCTAAAAACGTCAGCTCTTGCCAACTTTTTTCCGTCATCATCAATTGACTTTCCAAGATAGAAAAAAGGGCCTCTTTCGGGCGATCAGCCGTAGGCCGGACGATATCCCCTTTGGGGGCGGTTAAGTTTTTCCCTTTAAATTCCCCCGCTATAATCCGCATTTTTTTAGCCCCTTTTCTGATACTTCTTTGACCTGACCTTTGGGGAGGTCCCCCAAATCAAAAGGCCCATAAGACACCCGCACAAGGCGTGCTATTTTTAATCCAAAATATCCCAAAAGACGCCGGATTTCACGGTTTTTCCCTTCGGTTAACGTTAAACGTACCCACGTATTTTTTCCGGCGGCACTTTCAATTTGACACCGACATGGGGCATAATGAATCCCGTCTATTGTTATGCCTTTCCCAAGGCGTTCTATCATCCTGTCAGGAATTACCCCAAACACCCGCACCCGATACGTACGGGGCAAAGCGCTTTTTTCTAAAGTATGAGCCAACGCCCCACTGGTTGTTAAGATCAACAACCCTTCGGAATTCACATCCAACCGCCCCACCGACACCACCCGCGGTAAGGTTTTAGGTAAGGCCTCAAAAACCGTAGGACGTCCCGCCGGATCTTTATGGGTGGTGACCAACCCCACCGGTTTATGATAACACCAAACTTTGGGGTGGGGTGCCTGTTTTAACGCTTTGCCCGCCACCGTGATTTTATCATTTTCCCCAACAACACACGCCGGCGTTTCTAAAATCACGCCGTTCACCGATACTTTTTTTTCTAAAATCAGTTTTTCTGCATCCCGCCGGGAACACAAGCCCGAGGCCGCAATGACTTTTGCAATTCTTTCTTTCTTTTCTTGCATACTTGTAGTATACTCCAAAAATAAAAAAAAGGAAGTAAAAAGAATGGATGAACGTCTTATCAAAAAAGCCCTTTCTTTGGCCCAAAAAGCTTTTGACGCCGACGAAGTGCCCGTCGGGGCGGTTGTGTTTCATTCTAAAACAGGGAAAGTCATTGCCTGTGCCCATAATAAAACCGCCCATCGGCACGATCCCACCGCCCATGCAGAAATTGAGGTTTTAAAAAAAGCATGCAAAAAATTGGAAACGGATAAATTAACGGGGTATTCCTTGTTCGTCACACTAGAACCGTGCGCGATGTGTGCGGCGGCGCTTTCTTTAGCGCGGTTAGATACCGTGTATTTCGGGGCCTATGACCCCAAAACGGGGGGGATTTGTCAAGGGGCCAAAATCTATACGCACCCCCAAACCCACCATAAGCCCCAAGTCATAGGGGGCCTTAACGCCGATGCATGCGGGGAAATTTTAACCCGTTTTTTCAAATTAAAACGGGGGAACCATGCCTGATCAAGAACCCTTTCCTGTTTTATCCGTCACGGATTTATCGTTATCCCTAAAATCGTGTGTGGAACAGGTTTTTGCCGACATCCATGTCCGTGGGGAAGTGTCGGGGGTTAAACGATCTGAAAAAGGGTATATTTACTTTTCCCTAAAAGATGCACAATCCGTCTTATCGGCCATTTGTTGGCATGGAACGGGGGACACCCAAAAAGCCCTTGTGGAAGGATTAGAAGTCATCTGCCACGGAAAATTATCCACGTATCCAGGGCGTTCTAATTATCAAATGATTGTGTCATCGGCCGAACCTGCTGGGGTGGGGGCACTGTTAAAATTATTGCAAGAACGCAAAGATCGCTTGATGAAAGAGGGGTTATTTGACTCTGCCCGCAAGAAAAAAATCCCCTTTTTACCCGAAACAATTGGGGTAATTACAAGCCCTACTGGTGCCGTTATTCGTGATATTATTCACCGTATTACCGATAGATGTCCACGGCATCTGGTGTTATGGCCGGTCGCCGTGCAGGGGGAAGAAGCCGCCAGCCAAATTGAAAAAGCCATTAAAGGGTTTAATGCCTTTCCTAAAGAGGGGTTAACCCTTGGGGGCAAACATATTCCCCGCCCCGATGTTTTGATTATCGCCCGCGGAGGTGGGTCGCTAGAAGACCTGTGGTGCTTTAATGAAGAAAATGTGGTGCGGGCCACGGCGGCCTCTAAAATCCCAACAATTTCCGCGGTGGGGCATGAAACCGATACCACCTTGATTGATTACGTCAGCGACCTGCGGGCCCCAACCCCCACAGGGGCCGCCGAAAAAGCCGTACCGGTACGGTTGAATTTACTGGGGGATATTGGGGCCTTGGGCGGGCGTCTTCATCGGGCTTTGACCCAATTTATTGAAGGGCATCAAGCACGCCTTGTGTCCTTGGGACGGGCGTTGCCTGACCTAACAGAACTTATTCATAGATTTACCCAACGCCTAGATGATCAAACGGATAAATTAAGTATCGCCTTTAAGGCCTTAACCACCACAAAAAAACGGGATTTTGATGTCATTACTTTGCGCCTAAATCCCGCCATAACAGCCATTTTACACCAAAAAGAACAGGCGTTGCACCTGCAAGGAAAATTGCTAGAAAGTTATTCGTATAAAAATACGTTAAAGCGGGGATTTGCGTTTGTAACGAACAAAGATCACGTCATTACTTGCGCCGAAAAAGCCAAAAATTTACCTTACTTCACGGTGCATTTTTCAGATGGTACGTTGGAAGCCACCCCCAAAGAAAAACCCCTAAAAAAAAGGAAAGAAGATGATCAACCGACTTTGTTTTAGTCTTTTTATTTTTATGACCTGTCAAGCTGTGGCATTTGAGGTTCTTTCCCCGTTAAGCCAAGGGGCATTGGTGCAAATCCAAGTGGCCCCAGACGAATCTGTGCGCGTGGGGGATACAAAAGTTTTAACCCATAACAACATCGGCTTTTTCGGGGTAGATAAAGAAGCCGCCACCATCACAATCAACTCCACCAAAACCGGAACACACGTTCTGCCCGTGCATAAAACCCCTTGGAAAAAGGAAGTTATTAATGGCCTAGATCACAAAAAAGTGGTGTTATCGCCAGAAAATCAACAACGGGTAAAACAAGAAAATGCCGCCCTGTGGGTCAGTCGGGATACCCCCAAATTTCAATCTTTTCCCACCTGTTTTATCCGGCCAACAAATCGCCCTGTTTCCAGTCCTTTTGGGGGATATCGTGTTTTAAACGGGGTTAAAACCGCCGGCCATGGGGGAACCGATTATCGGGTACCTATTGGGGAAGATGTTGTATCTAGTGCTGATGGTCTGGTCAGAATTGTGCATGACGATATGTTTTATACCGGCAAAACGGTCTTAATTGATCATGGGGGTGGGTTGTTTGCTAGCTATTCTCACTTGGATTCCATTTTTGTCAAAGAAGGTCAAACCGTTAAGGCCGGCACCCCTATTGGGGCTAGCGGTCAAACAGGCCGTGCCACGGGTCCTCATTTGCATTACAGCTTTTTTTGGTTTAATACCCGGGTAGATCCCGAAAATGTTTTTGTATCATTCCCCTGCCCCAGTGATCATACCCCCTAATTTTCTTGCATATTTTCCCGTTTTCGCTTATACTGGTGGGAAAGGAGTTTTTATTTATGGAATTATGGCATACCTTAAAAAATAAATTGCTGAAACATCCCGAAGAAGAAGAGATTATTGAAACCATTGAAGAAATCATGGAACAACGGGAAGAACGGGGGGATTCTGTGTTGGTAGATCCTCACGAATTGTTGTTGGTTAAAAACCTGTTCAAAATGAAGGAACTTCGGGCCGCCCAAATTATGATTCCGCGGGTGGATATTAAGGCCGTTCCTGTCACCATGACTAAAGAAGAATTGGCCGATATTATCTTACAAACCCCGTACACAAGATTGTTGGTGTATGAAAAAACATTGGATAACATTGTGGGGTTATTGCACTTAAAGGATTTTTTAAAGGCCCTGCTTAAAAAAGAAAAAATTGATATTTCCCAAATTATGATTCCCACTGTTTTGTTTGTCCCCCCTTCTATTCGGGCGTTAGATCTGCTTCGGGAAATGCAAACCAATCGGACACAACTAGCGGTGGTCATTGATGAACATGGGGGCACCAATGGCTTGATTACGTTAGAAGATCTGATGGAAGTGATTGTTGGGGAAATTGAAGATGAACGTGATATGCCCGGCACCACTTTGCTGTTGAAAAAAATCAATAAAACCACCGTGGAAGCCGATGCCAAAGTTTTGCTGGAAGATCTAGAAAAACTCACCGGTAAATTTTGGGGTAAAGAAGTGCAAGAAATGGAAATTGATACTATCGGTGGATTGGTGTCGTATATCGCCAAACGCCTTCCCCATAAAGGGGAAATCATCACGGCCCCTAATGGCGTCACATTCCATATTTTAGACGGGGATTCTAGACGGTTAAAAGTCATTCGGATTACCAAAATAGGACATCGTTTCTTGGCCCCTAAAAGCAAAGAAAAAAAATGAAAATTATTACCTTTGGTTGTCGCTTAAACGCCTTTGAAAGTTCTTTGATGGAAGGGTTATCCTATCCCGAAAATGCCATCATTTTTAATACGTGTGCCGTCACCGCCGAAGCCGAACGCCAATGTCGCCAAGAAATCCGTAAAATCCATGCTTTGTATCCCAATGCTCCCCTCATTGTTGTAGGATGTGCCGCCCAATTAAACCCGAAAATGTATGCCGCCTTACCAGGGGTTGTTTCGGTGCTAGGCAATCAGGAAAAATTATGCCCCCCCAAGGCACAAGAAAAAATACAAGTTGGATCTTTATCGGGCGGGGTGGCTGTCCCAGAGTTTTTACCTAAAACCGGCCATTTGCGGTCTTTTTTGCAAATTCAACAAGGGTGTGATAATGCCTGCACCTTTTGCGTCACGCGTTTGGTGCGGGGGAAAAATACGGGATTGCCCATCGCAAAAGTTTTGAAACAAGTTAAAACTCTGGTGCATTTAGGGGCGCAAGAAATCACGTTAACGGGGGTGAATACGGCCTCGTATCCCTTTGGTTTTGTGCCGTTAATTCAACAGATTTTGGATTTAGGACTTGTCAAACGTCTTCGCTTTGGATCATTAGATCCTGCTTTGTTAACAGAAGATTTTGTGCGGTTAATGGCGCACCCCACTTTGATGCCACACTTACATTTTTCCTTGCAAGCGGGATGTGATACGGTGTTAAAACGCATGGGACGACGTCATCAGGTGGACGGGGTTCAAAAATTGTTCAACGCTTTGCGAACGGTCCGTCCAGATATGACTTTTGGGGCCGATATCATTGCGGGGTTCCCCGAAGAAACCCAAAAAGAATTTGATAAAACTTATCAATTTATTGGGGATAATTTTATCACACATTTGCACGTTTTCCCGTATTCGGTACGCCCCGGCACACCGGCCGAAAAGCGGGAACAAGTGCCCATCCCCACCCGTAAAGCACGGGCAAAAAAATTACGTCTTTTGGGTGAAGAATTATTTCAAACATTATGTGATCGTTTTGTGGGAACAACGCAAGAGGTCTTAATTGAAAATGGGCAAGAAGGATACACCCCTCATTACATTAAGACGGCTTTATCACACCCCACTTCAAATGGCATAACCCCCGTTGTCATTACGGGAAAGGAGGCTCATGGCTTGGTTGGACATCTTTAAAAAAGGCCTTAAAAAAACGGCAAAAGTTTTTACCTTGGCCAAAGGGGAATTAAATAACACCGAAAATTTTGAAGAGTTGCTGTTGCAATCGGATATGGGATATAAAACTGTCCAAGACGTTTTGACTCACATCCAAAAAGGGAAAAGTCCTGAGGAAAAATGGGCGTTGTTAAAAGAAACACTCTGCGGTATTTTAAATCCCGTTGCGAAACCCCTGACCTTAGAAAAGGGCAAAAAATATGTTATCTTGTTAGCGGGGGTCAATGGGGCGGGTAAAACAACAACCGCGGGTAAATTAGCATACCTGTATAAACAACAAGGGTTTAGCGTCGCCCTGGTTGCGGCCGATACGTTCCGCGCCGGCGCCGTACAACAATTACAATTGTGGGGGGATAAAATCGGGTGCCCCGTCTTGACCACACGTCCTAAAGGGGATGCCGCCGGCCTTGTGTTTGAAGCCCTTAAACAAGCGGATACCAACGGCACCAATATGACCCTTATTGATACCGCAGGGCGCCTTCAAAACAAAAAGGATTTGATGGAAGAATTGGCGAAAATCAATCGTGTCATTGCCAAAGCGGGGGGGGATTTTCATCAAGAAACAATTTTGGTTTTAGATGCCTGTGTGGGGCAAAATGCCCTATCACAAGTTAGTTTGTTTCAAGAAGTCGCCCCCTTAACGGGATTGGTCATGACGAAATTAGACGGCACCGCCAAAGGGGGGATTTTATTGGCTTTGGCACGGGAATTTGCCTTGCCCATTTATGCCGTTGGGGTGGGGGAAGGCGTGGAAGATTTTCATCCCTTTACCGCCGAAAATTATGTAGATTGTTTATTAGGGGGATAAATGATTTCTTTAAAAAAATTAGCCACCACCCGTAAAAATCTTTTCTTGCTAGCCACCCTGATGACGTTTTTCTGGGGGTTGGGTTTTTGCTTTTTAGATGTGGGGACAACTTCGTTATTACTCTTACAAAAAGCGGCCCTTATTCCGTTTGATTTTTTGTGGACGGCTTTTGCCTTGGCGGGATCGGGCTATTTACTGCTAAAATTAAAACGCCAACAAGCGTATCATGCCCCCTTGTGGCTAGGGGGATTATGGGGAATTTTGGGAACATTGTTATGGGCCCGGCACGGGGATAAATTACCAGTTTTAGAAATTTTGTTTGTGTATAAATATTGTTTCTTTTTGTTAGGACATGCGACGTTATACTTTCTTATTCGGCGCTTGACCCCCTTAAAATTAGAATGCTTATTTTTCTTAGGGGTGTTGGTCGCCGAATTATTAGGGTATGCCGTTGGGGGCTTTTTCAATTTATCTGCCCCCTTAAAGGGTCCCCAAAATTTAAGTTTGGCTTTTTCTATTTTATCTGGCAGTTTCTTTTTAGCGTTTGTGTTATCCCAACTGAAACCCATTCCTAAAATTGTATTTGCCAAAATCACACACCGCGTACAAGATGCCGAAAACAAAAAGTTATTAGGACTTGTCTGGGGGATTTCTTGTGGTTTATCATTTTGTTTTTGTTTGATTTCGTTTTTATTTTACACGGTGTTATCGTCCAGCACCTTATTTCACATCATTGACGCACTGGGGCTGTTATGGTTAAGTTTAGGCCTTGGGGGATGTTGTTTTATTTTATTTAAAAAATATTTTCAACGCCTCTTAATGCGATTAGGCCTTGGGGGGTTATTATTTTCCATCTTTTTTTGCACCCTAGGGGCCTTTTTAGAAAACCGCTTGTTTATTGGCATCGGTACGATTTTATTTGTGATGCTAGCATATCTATGCTTACCGGATTTCATGGCGTTATTTTTACATCCTTTAACGATGGGCAGGCGGTTGCCTGAAAAAAAAGTACGGTATATTTTTATCGTCCCCACGGGTTTTTTAGGGGCGGCTTTGTGCTTGTTAAACGGTGGAAAGTTAGTCGCCTGCGGGGCTTTGTTATGTGGGATGGGGATTGCCTTAAGCACCTTATTTTTCATTACGTTCCAAGTTTATACCGCCATTATTTTAAAATCGTTCCGCTTACGTTTTTGGCGGGATGCCCCCTTGTGGTTAAATAGAAAAATTTTAAAAACGATCTTAGAAAATTTAAAAACAGATAACCTAGAAGACATGGCCTATTTTTTAAGCGTTTTAGAACAAAATCATTCCCCTTTATATCCCAAATACTTGATTCATTTTTTAAGAACGGATAACCCAGAAATTCAAGAATATATCTTAGATAAAATGCAAGATTATCCAGGGGGTTTATCCTTTTTAAAACCACTTGAAAAATGTATTCACGCCAACACCACCGATCTTGTTCGTTCCAAGGCTTTGGCTTTACTGATTTCCAAAGGGGATGCTTTTTATCCCGACGGCTTTAACCGATACGTACCTTATTTGGACCAAAAAGATTTAAGCATTGGGGCCTTAAGTGGTCTGTTATCCCTCAAAGGGGATAAGATGCTATTAGCCATGGAAGAACTGCATTCTTTAAGTATGTCTTTGGACCCCGAAGATAATATTAAGGCGGCAAAAATCATTCAAACGGCCCCCCATCTTGGATTTGTACGGACAGTCATGCACCTAATCAAGCGCCCCAATACCAAAGTGGTGCAAGAGGCATTGCTCGCGGCGGGGGCTGTACGTCACCCAGAACTGCTGCCCTTTATCTTTCAATCTTTGGATGATTTAGCGTTGCAAGAATATGCGCTGGTGGCGTTAAAAAAATTCGGGAAAAGCGCTTTTCCCCCTATTGAAAAAGCCATTGAAGATGATTCTATTCCCAGATTGCGCCGACAAACTTTAATTTTATTCTTGGCGGCTTTGCCCAGTGGCGAAGGCCAAAAATTATTGCTTAGAACCTTAGAAAATGCGCCCCCCGTTTTAAGAAAATTGATTTTACAATTGATGCTAACCCAAGGGGTCGTTTGGATTCATAAAGACCGCAAGCGCATTTTAAAGAAAACATTGCACCAAGATATGGCCACTATCCATTTATTGCGCCAATACCAACGCACGTTCACCGTCCCCCCAACGCAAGAAACAACCGAAGCGTTTTACTTCTTAACCAAAGCCATTCGGGAAGATACAGAGGTTTTGCGGGATTTGGTGTTGTTGCAATTGGATGTTCTGCTGAATTATCATTTAGCCCATCAGGCCATTTTAATGCTGCTGGGAAAAGATAAAAGTACCTATGATTTGGCCTTGGGGGTCTTGCAAGATGTGGTCCCGAAAAAGTTGTTTAAAGAACTCAAACCCCTTGTCATAGATGAACCAATTGATGTTGAAGGCGAGGCCTTGCCCGTCCCCAAAATCTTAAAAGCTTGTGAAGATTTATTTTCCCACACCCCCGATATTTTAAGCCCATGGGGAAAAGCCATGATTTTATATATGTTGCGTAAATTGGGAAATGCATCGGCTTTGCCCTTGGTGAAACAGGCCCTGAAAAGCACCCATCCCGTTGTATTGGAAACCGCTATCTGGGCGTATGCGGGGCTAGAAAGCAACAAAACATTTGTGCATCACACGTTATTAAAAGTGCCAACTTATACATTGGCGCATCAAAACTTAGAAGATATTTTGAAATAAGGAGGTTCTTATGGCGATTACCTTTGAAAAAGTACTGATCTTAAAAAATGTTCCCATTTTTGCAAATGTGTCTGAACAGGCCCTGGCCGATCTTATCGCCGGCAGTGAAGAAAAAAGCTATAAGGCCGGGGAAGTCATTTTGGATACCGATACGGACACAGATGCCCTGTACGTCATTTTATCGGGGCTGGTGCGGTGCGGGGAAGCCGATAAAGTTGTTCGGGAATTAGGGCCACGGCAATTTTTCGGGGAAACAACTGTGTTTAACAAAGCGTCGTTCCCTTATAAAATAACGGCCCATGATAAAACAGTTGTGTTAAAAATCAGCAACAAAACCCTGTATCACATGATGGCGTTGTATCCCTCTTTGGCGTTTGGCTTTATCGGGTATCTATCCCGGCAGGTGCATCAAGAACAAATCGCTTAATAAGAATCCACGCGTTTGGTGGTGGAAATATCTATCACCACTTCTGTTCGGCCTAACTTTAAAGACGTCAGCTGAATGACCGCCACGCGGTTATCCCGTGTAAAGGTCAAGACACTGTTTGTCGTCCGAATGGTGGTTAATTCCCGCCATCCAAATTTCGGCATTTCTTGCATGTAAAAATCAAACAGCCCCGATTGCGTATAAGGGGCTTTGAATACCAAACGTCCCACCATGGGGGCATTCCCAAACATCAAGGTTTTTTCCAAGTTCATGGTTGCCCGTTCGGGAATAGGCAATTCCTTAAATTGTGCAAAATTGGGGGTGCTTTGGATTTCCCCCCCTTCAAACGCATTTTCTGATTTAAACGCCGGTTGAATTGTTTCTTTGGCACATGCGGCCAATAAACCAACCGCCAGCACGCATGCCGCTAATTTTTTTGTTGTCATAAAAATCTTCCTTTATTTATCAAAACATTCGGGGCAAGGTTGATTAATATCCTCACACGGACAAGGGCGCCCAATATTCTTAGGAGTTTCATTTCCTACTTTGGTTGTGGTTGTTTCTTCTTCTTTTGTAGAAACAGGCCACCATTTTTTCTCAACGGCTTCGGTAGATTCTTCTGGGGTAACCACAATCACTTGCTTATCAGAAACTTTCATTTCTGCATCAGGGGTGACAATCACGGTGGAAGAAGATTTAAGTTCTGTATTTGGGGGCACCACCACAACGGGTTTTTCTTCAATGATAAAAGTGCTTTCTTCATCCAAAGTGGGGACAGATACCACCACAGATTGTGCCTTTTCGGCCGTTAAAATTTCATCTGAAGAGCAATTATCTTCCACCGGAGCATACACAAAAACGGTCTTATTAGCGTTATTGTTCATCACCGCCACGGGCTTACCATTTTCTAAAACCCCCGTTGTATAATCCGTCGGCGTATTGCGTGTATAGCGATTTTCCATACATTTACGCATTTGACCGTTTTCATCCGACAAGGTGCATATTGCCCCTGGTTGATTCACACGGGATGTATCCTTTGTTTCAATACCGCGTTCATCTAAATGCATACAGCCGGTTAAAGCCACCATAGATAACACCAGTACAGCACTTTTTTTCATGTGAATCCTCCTTCAAGATAAAAACTCCTAGTGTTTATTTTTACTTTTTTTACAAAAAAAGCAAGCCCCTTTTTTACATTTTTCAAAAAATAAATAAAATTCTTGCATTTTTTTTCAAGTTATACTACCCTGTCCAGTATATAGGGAGTTTCTTTAAAGTACGGAGTATCTATGACCAAAAAAGCATCCCCTATCAGTCCTTATAAATCTTATACTGACGTTGAACTAGTTGCCCATACGCAAGAAAATTTGCCTTCCTATCAGAAATTTTTGGAAGAACAACAAGCCCTTTTAACAAAAAAAGAAACACGAACGCGTGGGGAAAAAGTCAAAAAAATGCTGGCCCATATGCGTACGTTAGGGAAATACCGTGGTTCTATTCCCAAAAACTTCAAACCCAAAGATCGCCTGGAATTAGAAAAAGCCCTTGCCTTTTTTGATAAATTAATTACGGCCGAAGAAAAAGTAAAAGCCCCTGAAAAAACAACCCCCGTTGCAGAGGGGAAAAATGATTCTCAAAAAAGATATCTCCGGGTCCTGCGGGGAACAAATGATTTGGTCGTCGGGGAAGGGGTGGCCGGAACCGGTAAAACGTTTTTGGCTATCGGGGTTGCTTGGGAAAAATTCAAAGCCCATCAAATCAAAAAAATCGTGCTAACCAGACCCGCTGTTACCACCAAAGAAAGTATCGGTTTTATCCCCGGGGATATTAGGGACAAAATGGATCCGTTTTTACGCCCTTTGTTTGACGCCCTGCAAGAAGTTAGCCATCTCCTTCCACCCGACATAGAAAAAATGATGGAAGAGGGAAAAATAGAAATTGTACCATTTGCTTTCATGCGGGGGCGAACGTTCAAAAACGCCGTTGTGATTTTGGATGAAGCCCAAAATACCACCGTAGAGCAAATCAGAATGTTCGGAACCCGCGCTGGGGAAGGAACCCAGGTTTTTGTTAACGGGGATATATCCCAAAACGATTTACCCAAAGGTGTTGAATCGGGACTTTCTCATTTATTAGAGGCGTTAAACGAAATCAAAGACCCCAAAATTGCTATTGTACGTTTTGCCCCCAATGATGTAGAACGCAGCCCTTTGGCAAAAAAAATGGTGACCGCGTTTGAAAAATTGGATGCTAAACGCAGCTTAAATCCCGACCTTTCCAAAAAGGAAGGACCCAAGTGTGTTAGTGTCCAACCGTCCACCGTTCAAATCGTTGCCGAAAAAATTATTGTAAATGCCAACGATACCTAACCTTTTTTATTTTTTTTCTTGCAAAGGTATAAAAAAAAATTTATATTGAACGCGTGGTTATTTTAAAGGAGTATATACTATGAAAAAACAATTGATTGCAATCGCGGGGGTTGTTGCTTTGTTATCTGGATGCGCAGGCGTTCATTGTGACAGATGCTATTCCCCAAAATGTGGTGAAAAAGCTTATGTCTTAGATGACACAACAGCTTACTTTGCTTTGAATTCTGCCAAAATCACGGCCAAGGATACTTCCGGTCTTGATAAAATTGTTCAACGTTTGAACAAAAACACCGCAGAAAAAGCAACCTTGAACGGTTACACAGACAGCACCGGTACAGAAGCTTACAACTTGAAGCTTTCTGAAAGACGGGCAAACGCTGTTAAAAACTACCTGACCAAGGGGGGTGTTGCCGCTGACCGTATTACCACAAAAGGATACGGGGAAACAGACTTCGTCGCCACGAATGAAACACCAGAAGGTCGTGCGAAAAATAGAAGAGTTGAAATCATTATCAAATAATGATTGGGACTTGTTCAAAAAAAATCGGGATGAAAATCCCGATTTTTTATTATTTGCTTTTTATAATTCATCATACCGCGCTTTGACTTCCTTCATATCCTGCCACATCAACCATTTAGGCCCCCCAACGGCTTTCGTGGGGTTTCTTAACAAATAGGCCGGATGAAAAATCGGCATCATCTTAGAACCAAAGGGGCCATCAAACCATTTTCCCCGCACCTTAGTAATCCCCGTTACCCCAGATAAAAAGGAAGAAAGGGCCACCTTACCACATAATAAAATCAAACGGGGTTTTAAAATTTCCAGTTGTTGATCTAAATAGGCCCGACAAGATGCTTTTTCTTCCGGAAGTGGATCCCGATTATCTGGGGGACGACATTTGATGGTATTACAAATATAAATATCTTCGCGACTGAGGCCCACCGACGCCAAAATCTGATCCAAAAGTTGCCCGGCACGCCCCACAAAAGGACGCCCTTGCTGATCTTCATTAAAGCCAGGGGCTTCCCCAATTAACATCAATTTAGAATTAGGAATTCCATCCGAAAACACGCTTTTTGTCCGTGTCCGCCCCAAAGCACACTTTTGGCATGTCGCACATTCTAAACGAATTTCTTCCAAATGTTTTATATCTATCATGTTTTTATCCTAGCATATTTTTTTAAAAACACAAAAAATTAAGTGTACATTTTTTTTGAACAGGTATATCATATCCCCCAAGGTCATATTAGGAGGGCTTTTTTTCATGATTAAAATCAACTTTCCAACGTTTCTTACCCTTGTCAGAATCGGGGTAATTCCTTTCTTAGTGATTACATTTTTCTTTGATTCCCCGTTTTGGGGATGGACAGGGGCGGCCATTTTCGGGATTGCAGGCCTAACCGATTACATGGATGGGTATTATGCCCGTCATTTGAATCAACTATCTAGATTTGGGCGGATTTTAGATCCAATCGCCGATAAATTATTGGTGGGATCGGTGCTGTTGATGTTGGCCTATGCCAACCGCCTCCATTGGTTTAATATCATCCCTGCCGTGATTATCCTGTGCCGAGAAATTTTGGTATCGGGCCTCAGGGAATTCTTGGCCGAAATCAAAGTAGGTTGCCCCGTCACACGCCTTGCTAAATGGAAAACCGCTTGTCAAATGACGGCGTTGCCGGTTTTAATTATTGCCGGTACCCAAAATGGTTGGTTTTCAATCTTACTTTTCGTTGTTGGAACTTTTGCTTTGTGGGGGGCCGCCACGTTAACTGTGATGACGGGATATGATTATTGGAAATCGGGCATCAAACACATGAACGAATAACGGGAACATCTTGATAAAAAAAGGGCGTTTAGGCGCCTTTTTTTTATTCCCCCGCCACAGGGGCCCCTAAAGAATTTTCATTGGCCCCTTCTGTCCCTGTGGGGTTATCAGATACTTTTTCTGTGGTCTTATCCGGCACTTCATCAGCGGGGGCGTTAGAGGACACTTCATCAACCGTTCTTTCTAATTTTTTCCCATTGGTTAACTGACGCCAATCAGATACCTTTTGTTGGTGTTGGGCATAGGTTTTGGAAAACGTATGGCCCCCTGTGCCATTGGCCACAAAATAATAATAATCCGTTTTCTTGGGATGCACCGCTGCCCACAGGGATTTCGCCCCAGGATTGGCAATTGGTCCCGGGGGCAACCCGAATTGAACATACGTATTGTACGGATCATTTTTCCGCAAATCCGCATACGTTAAACGACGCGTTAATTTCCCCTTACCTTTTGTCAGGGCATAAATCACCGTTGGATCCGTTTGAAGACGCATTCTTTTATTTAAGCGATTCACAAACACCGACGCCACCAAAACCCGTTCGGCATCAATGGATGTTTCTTTTTCAATTAAGGAAGCCAAAATCACGGCCTCTTCCGGTGTTTTAAAGGGCAAATTACTATCCCGTTCTTCCCACGTGGCATTCACGACCCGCGTCATCGCCTGAGCCATCCGATCTAAAATAGATTGACGGGTATCCCCAAAGGAATAATGATAGGTTTCTGGCAACAACGTCCCTTCGGGGGGAATCGTCAAAATTTCGCCTTCCAATGATGACACTTTATTCAGGTATTGCACAATTTCCCAACTAGTCCATCCTTCGGGAATCACCACTTTACGAATATACGTTGTCCCGTCGGTCAAGATGTTCATAATTAATTTAGCACTTGCATACGGGGGAAAAGAAAATTCCCCAGCTTGTAATTTTTCGGCATTTCCACTGGCCCGCACCCCAAGTTCAAAAATAGAAATACTGTGAATCAAATTACGTTGCTTTAATAAAGCCGAAACTTTCTTTAAACTGGCCCCTTTAGGAATCACAACCTCTTGCCGATAGGGGCTAGGACCTTCGGACACAAACTGATTATAGGTCGTAAAAACACTACCCCCAAATAACGAAGCCCCTAAAAAAAAGAGGAAAAAATACACAAAGACGCGCCGACGCATTTTTTTTAGTCTACTTTCCCTAAAACTAAACTTCCATTCGTGCCACCAAATCCGAAAGAATTTGACAACACATATCGGCAGGCTTTTTCTTTAGCCGCCCCCCTAACTAAATCCAACCCTTCGCCTTCTGGTAAAGGATTTTCTAAATTCGCCGTTGGGGGAACCAAACCTTGTTGCAGGGTCAAAATACCATAAATGGCTTCCACGGCCCCTGCCGCCCCCAATAAATGTCCTGTATGTCCCTTGGTAGATGATACCGTCATCCCTGGACCAAACATATCTAAAATCGTTTTAGCTTCTAGCGCATCCCCAAGAGGTGTTGAGGTCCCATGCGCATTGATATAATCTATGTCTTTCGTGGTTAACCCCGCCGTATCCAACGCCATTTGCATACACCGCCTGGCCCCATCACCCCCTGGGGCCGTAATATGATAGGCATCCGCCGTTAAACCATACCCCACAATTTCTGCATAAATCTTCGCCCCCCGGGCTTTGGCGTGGTCATAGTCTTCCAACACCAGGGCCCCGGCCCCTTCGCCCATGACAAACCCGTCTCGCCCTGTATCAAAAGGACGCGAGGCCTTTTCTGGCGTATCGTTATAATGTGTGGATAACGCCCTAGCTTGTCCAAAACCACCCAACGCCACAGGACAAATTGCCGATTCAGATCCACCGGCTATCATCACATCAGCCACCCCCATCTGAATCAAACGAGATGCTTCCCCAATCGCATGTGTTCCCGTTGCACACGCCGTCACGGTACTTAAATTCGGCCCTTCTAGCCCATACTTAATAGAAAGGTGTCCCCCAATTAAATTCACTAACACCGCCGGAATCACAAAAGGGGAAATCCGTCTAGGAGGTTCTTTTTCCAACGTAACGGCCGTTTCCGATAAAATCTTGACCCCCCCAATGCCAGAGCCAAATAAAATACCAGCCCTTGTTTTTTCTTCTTTTGTTTGGGGGGTATATTCCGCCATTGTCATAGCGTCTATCCCTGCCGCAATTCCTAAAAGAATAAAGGTATCAATCCGCCGACGGTCTTTTAAAGGCATAACGGTATCGGGGTCAAATTCCCCTTCATTTGTTCCAACCGGAACAGCCCCTGCTATCTTACAAGGGTATTCTGATACATCAAATGTTGTTACCTTTTGGATGGCCGAGGTTCCAGCTAAAATCTTTTCCCAGTTGGCCTTTATTCCACGTCCTAAGGGAGTTACCAAGCCCATCCCCGTCACAACCACACGCCTTGTCATTCAACCTCCTAAAAAAAACAAATAAACACCAACAGCCCCTAATAGCTGTGGTGTTTAAATGCTTTTTATTTGCTTTTCATTAGGCTTGCTTTTCAATAAAATCAATCGCGTCCTTAATCGTTCTGATTTTTTCGGCAGCGTCATCTGGAATTGAACATCCAAATTCTTCCTCAAAAGCCATGACTAATTCAACCGTGTCCAAACTGTCCGCCCCTAAATCATCAATAAAGCTGGCTTCATCAGTGACTTTCGCTTCATCAACACCTAAGTGTTCAACAACAATTTTTTTAACACGTTCAGCAACATTACTCATTGTTTTCATTTCCTTTTCTTTAAGTTTAACTAAAACAAAAGTCTTTTTAGCACATTTTTTTATCCCCGTCTAGTTTTTTTTAAAAAAAAGAGAAAAAAACACCTTGCCCCCTTAAAAAAAGCTTGACATTTCATTAAAAATAAGTAAAAATAAATCCAATATTGACTTTTATGGAAGGATATCATTATGACAAAGAAATGCGCAATTACTGGGAAAACAGTTCAAACAGGGAATAACGTCCCTTTTAATCGTAATAATACAGGCGTCCGTACAAGACGGCGGTTCCTCCCTAATTTAAAGGAAGTTTCCGTGTGGAGTGATATTTTATCGGCCCCCGTGAATATGCGGATTACCGTTAACGCTTTGCGTACCATTGAAAAAAATGGGGGATTGGATAATTACTTGCTGTCCAAACCCGTTTCTAGATTAACAGATGATGCCAAAAAAATTCGGGCTCGTCTTGAAAAAGCTCAGGCCAAAAAAGCCGCAGTCGCTGCTTAAAAAGTCCATAAAAAAAGAACAAAGCCCCAATTTTGGGGCTTTATTTTTTTATCAAAAACTTATCGTTTTAACAGGGCCTTGATTTCCCGTTCTACAACCCGTTCTACAATAGCGGGTAAATGCCCGTCTAACCACTTTTGAATCAAAGGGATCAGATTTTCTTCCATTTTATCCGTCCCTAAAACAGGGTCTTGCGATACCTTTGACGATACAGGTGTTTGACGAATAAAAGGCCGATGTTGCCCTTTTAATTCTTCCCGTGTGAATAAGGGGGGTTCTGGTACCCGCATGGCCTCAGTCAACACAAAAACATCCGTCGCCGGGGTCTTATGATTGGTTGTGTGAACAGGGGGTTTCCCCACTATTGGTTCCCCCGCCCCTAACAAGGTGACATCTTCTTCTTTTTCTTCCGATAAAATATGCCGGATAGATTTTAAAATTTCTTCAATAGATAAATCTTCTTCTGGCATTAATTCACCCCAAACCATTTATTTTGAACAGAATCATAATACACTTTTGGATCATAAATTTCAACAGCTAAATGCAGATGATCCGGTGTTAAACGGCCAATTGCCGCCAACAACGCATACCCTGATACAATTTCGTTCCGATGGGCCTGACGATAGGCCACCTGATTGTTTAAGTGTTCCAGTTCGGCATCCAACACATCTAAAACCGTACGGCGCCCCACACGTTCTTCTTGGATAACCCCCTCTAACGCCACCTGAGAAGCCCCAATCTGATGCCGAATAGCCGCGATTTCGGCTTTGGCCGCTTGATATTCTTCCCAAGCCGCCACCACGGCCGTTTCCACATCAAGATGCGTTTTCGTCACCAAAATACGATATTGGTTTTCTAGGTGTTTTGCTTCCCGAATAGCGGCATAATCCCCGCCCCCTTGATACAATGGAACACTTAAATTTGCATTGACTTTCCAATAATGCCCTTTATCCACGCTGTCATTTTCCCGAAGATACCCCGAAGAAGCATTCATCCCCACCGATGGCAATAACACTCCTTCTTTGGCCTTGACATTATATGCATACGCCTTTGACGCCAATTGCGCCGCCTTTAATGAAGGATTTTCTTTGAAGGCAACATCTAGGGCTTCGGGCAACGACCTAGGCAATGGCGCCAAAAATTTCGTCGTATCCACCAAAACGGAGGCTTCTTTTTGAACCACATCCAAATAACGGGCACGAGAAATTTTGACTTGCCCTTCGGCCTCTATCCGCCTAGCCACCGCCCCAGAAAGACGAGCTTTGGCTTGTGCCACATCCGTCTGGGTTAATTGGTCCACCGCAAAACGCATGTTAATTTCATCAAAATGCTGTTGTAAAACCGCTTCATTATGCCGACATAATTGCAATACCGCATAATCCCGAATTAAATCCATATACGCCACCACCGACGATAATAACGTGTTTTGTTGAAAGGCGTTTAGATCCTCTTCTGCGGCCTGTGCTTGATGTTGCGCCATTTGAACAGTACGGTAAGTCGTTAACCCCGAAAAAATAGGTTGAGAAATAGAAATAGAGGCCGTTCTAGGCGTTTGATCCCGGGTTTGTTCAACCCCAGAGGCCGTCATTTTATTATGGCTTTGTCCCACAGAAAAATCCATTCCCGCAGAGGGGCGATACCCCGATTTGGCTTTGGCCACCCCTTCATCAACCCCTTTTAAGGCAGCCCGCTGCGCCAAAATAGCCATGCTGTTATCATACGTATAAGCCATCACGTCTGCCAATGTTTCGGCATGTCCAACCGACAGAATACTTAAAAACCCTAAAAAAACGTAAGACCTAATCTTTTTCATTTTTCACCCATAACAATTTTGGCGATATTTTACACTATTTTTTCTTAAAAGTCAAGTTTTTTCTTTTTATCAGTGCATAAAATGATAAAAGATACGCTTTTGTCTATCTTGTTAAAACACCATTTTAGGGCTATATCATCCCTGTCTTTAACCATTTGAAAGGAGCTTATATGACCAAAGAATGCATGGGATTGTCCCCAGAAGAAAAAAAGAAATTTCATGAACTAATGGATAAGGCTTGGGATAAAATGCCAGGGGATCTGCATGATATCATGCACAGCTTGCTCACCCAAAAAAAAGCCGTTATGGAAAAATTTAAACAATGGGCCGAAACAAACGGGGAACAAGAATTAGCCAATCTTATTGGCATCAAAATTGCTAAAACAGATTGCCGCATTAAAAAATTTGAAGAAGAATAAAAAAAAGCGTCTTTAAGACGCTTTTTTTAACGCAATGCTTTGAACAACTTTTCTTTCAAATCTGGGTTCACCGCAACAAGATTTTTTTGTTTTAAGATGTCCGAAAAACCCCCATCCCCATTTAAGGAAATAACCGTTCCCCCAGCTTCTTTAACCAACAGCAAACCCGCTGCCATATCCCACGGATTAAATTGGGTTGTTACATACGCTTCCAATTTACCAGCGGCAACCCCCGCCAAACCCAAAGCAATACTGCCAGCCAACCGTAAAGAAGATACCTTCCCGGATAATTTAGATACCAAAGCGTAATCTTCCTTTTTATAAAATCCGTTGCTCCCCACCAACGCGTGTTGCAATTGTGTCCGCCCCGATACCCGCAGCCGTTCCCCACCAGAAGGCAATAACACAAAGGCCCCTTTTCCTTTTTCCGCGTAATACAGTTCGTTCAAAATGGGGTTAAACACCACACCCGCCACAATCTCATCCCCTTTTTGAAGGGCCACTGAAATAGCAAAATGCGGAATCGCATGAATAAAATTGATCGTTCCATCAATCGGGTCAATAATCCACGTATAGGGACAATCTTCTTGTCCGGGGATATCCCCACTTTCTTCGCACAAAACCCCGTAGTCGGGATAAGCAGTGGTTAAGGCCTCAATCAATTGCTTTTCCACACGCTGATCCGTGCGCGACACAAAATCCCCCGGGGCCTTTTCCACAATTTGAAGATTCGCCAATTCCCCAAAATCCCGTAAAACATGACGCCCTGCATGACGAACCGCCCGAATCATCACATTCATCAGGGGCGATAACGATTCAATAACCGCCTCTTCCCGCGTTAAAGGTCTAACAGTTCTAGCCCTTGGAATAATTCGGCGCCGTTCTACTGTAGGCATTATTTTACCCTTTCCACATAAGTTGCATCCGCCGTGGAAACGATAATCTTTTCCCCAACCGTGATAAACGGTGGCACCATTACCCGGGCCCCATTATCCATGACCGCCGGCTTATAAGATGTCGTGACCGTTTGCCCTTTAATATACGGTTCCGTTTCCACAACCGTTAATGTTACTTGGGCCGGCAAAGAAACATTGACGGGTTTGCCTTCAATAAAATGCACCACCACATCCATATTGTCTTGCAAGAAAGCGATTTGATCCCCCAAAGAATCTTTGGTTAATTCAAATTGATCATACGTTTCTTTGTTCATAAAGATTAATTTGTCCCCTTCGGCATACAGGTATTGGCAATCTTTTTCTTCGGACATCAGTTTTTCCACAGAATCGGCCGTCCGCCATCTAGCATTTGTCTTAACACCCGTTGCAAGGTCCCGCATTTCCACCTGAATAAAGGCACCACCTTTGCCCGGTTGAATCAATTGAATTTTAATCACAGACCATTGTTTTCCGGCATCTTCAATAACCCAACCTGGTCTAATTTGATTTGCTTGTGCTTTCATATTCTATCCTTTTTTGATTGATTTTTCTCAAGGTTTAGTATATCATGCTTTATTATTGTTTTCAACTAAAATTTATGTTTTTTAAGATGGTTTTTCATTTACCCTATTTAGACAAGCGCCTAAAAATCATAAAAACAATTCGGTCGTTCCTAGATGAACGGGGATTTTGGGAAGTAGATACACCGGCTTTGCAAAAATCCCCAGGGCTTGAAATTCATCAGGCGGCCTTTGAAACAACCCTAATTGAACCCTTTCATCAGGATGATAAAATAAGGTATTTACATACATCCCCTGAATTTGCGATGAAAAAGCTGTTGGTGGCGGGGATGGATAAGATTTATCAAATTGCCCATGCCTATCGGAACGAAGAAAGGGGCCCCACCCATAACCCCGAATTTTTAATGTTGGAATTTTATATCACGCACAAAGATTACACCTACTTAATGCCCCTAACGGAAGAGCTAATTAAAGCCTGTGCTAGGGCCGTGAATTGTACCACGGTTTCTTTTCAAGGGGTAACCTGCGATTTAGAAAAACCATGGTTATATTTGACGGTGCAAGAAGCGTTTGAAAAATACGCCGGCATTGACTTAAATGCGACCTTACCTAAAGAACCGACGGACGAACCGCCCCCAGAAAAATTACGGGAAATGGCCGAAAAGATAGGGATTTTTACCTCTCCATCCGATCGGTGGGAAGATATTTTCTTTCGCATTATGTTGGAAAAAGTAGAACCTAATTTTGGAAAAGGGGTTCCCACGGTATTATATGATTACCCAATTGCTTTGGGGGCGTTAGCCAGGGCAAAACCAGATAATCCCCTGATCGCCGAACGGTTTGAAGTTTATATCGCGGGGGTGGAACTCGGCAATGGGTATTCAGAACTAACAGATGCCACCACTTATCGCACGCGGTTTGAATATGTACAAAAAATGCAACAAGCCCTTTACCACCGTCTTTACCCCATTGATGAAGATTTTATGGCGGCAATGGCCAAAGGGATGCCAGAAAGCACGGGGATCGCCATCGGGGTAGATCGGTTAATTATGTTGCTGTGCGGGGCAAGTTGTATTCAAGACATCCAATTTATTGATTGCCAATAGCGGATTTATCACATTCTTGCTTACAGGTAATGGCTTTATCCAAGAAGGTGGCGGGTAAGTCATCTGGCAAGGTTAAGAACACATCTAACGTTTCAGTCGGCAACGCCTCTTTCGTATAATATCTCATAATCACATCCCCTAAGGATTGTTCTTTT
>JBGUXS010000060.1:0-36266 GCA_045118155.1 Alphaproteobacteria bacterium
GCCCATCAACTGACCGATTGTTCAGAATCCGGTGGCCGGTGGGATGAATCTAGCCAAACTTGTCAATAAACTACCTATTTTCCCACACAAGTTGAACACGGGCAAAATCTTTTCCCTCGGTATTGGTTAGGGCGTGATACGAGGTATTATCCGCAAATTTCGTCTTGGCGGTGATGGTATCCCCAAGGCGCGCCGATAGTTTAAAAGAAACGGCGATTTCTTTAAGCCGGTGAGCCCTTTTAAATGCATCGGGGACGCTTTCTGCCGCCAAAGCCGGATAAACGGCATTGTTGACGTGTTGATTGATATCAATGTAATCATAAAGGACATCATAGGTTTTAGTAAATTCGGGTTCTGTCACTTCCTGTGGCGTTATAAAGGGCAGGTCCAGCGCCCGTTTAGAAAGGACTTCACGTTCGGACAGATACGGGGCTAACTTGACGGGACGCAAAGTCGCTGCATCTAACAAGACCCATTGTGATGTAGCTAAGGCCACTGCTTCCCCATTTTTAAGAATACGAAAATCACGGGTGGCAGTAATTAAACTTGCCCCGGATGGCCATGTTTCAAACATCAAATCATCCCCCCACATTAGGGGGGTTAACAAGTGCACATGATAAAAACTGCCCACCCATAATTTATGTTGTTCTTGGCAAAAAGTGCGCCCAAACCCCAATTTTTCGGCACTGATATCGGCCATATCTTGGAACAGGTTGAACAAAATCCGGGGGCGAATTTCCCCCGTTTCTAGGACTTCATAGCTTTTTAAGGTATGGGGCAGGGTTGTGATAAGGGGATGCGTCATACTGTTTTTGCTCCTGTGTTTTCATAAGGAATGGCTGAGAAATTATTAGCACTATTATTCTTGGTTGCCTGTGCTGACTTTGTTTCTTCATGGGAAGCCCCCTGTAAAAGGTTAGTGGGATCGGTTGATAAGACTTCGGCATGATCATTAAGGGCCGTGGTTCCCGTTTCTTGGGTTGCTTTGGCTTGCTCAAATTCTGCCCGCAGAGGGATGTTATGACAAGCAAGAGAAATGGTATTGGGAATGGCAGGAACACCTGCAGCGTTTTTAAAAGAATTTTCTATCCCTGCTATAAATTGATTAGATTGACCTTTTAGATATTCCTCTGTCTCTGTCAGCCCAACTCCTTTGCAAACAAATGTGCCACGGCTCGCCCACCCTGGGGCCTTAAGAAGCATTTTTCGTGTTGTACTTGTATTAAGATTAATTTGACGTCCTTGTGCTTTCAGCTGGATATAGGTTTTAAATAAGTCAAACTTCTTTTTATATTCAGGTTTTTGATCCTTCATAATATCTAACAAATCATAGAATGCCTGTAATTGTGTTTGATTGGCATTTTCTATAAATTTCTTGATTCCATTTAAAGACATATCTGGAAGTTTTGTCATTAATAATCCCCCCGCATTATCCGGTATCTTATTTGCATTAAAGACATTATTGTTTAAATAATTATAGGTATTATTATCTTTGGCACTTTCGGAATGCAAACTGAACACAGCATCAATCAATTGGACTTGATTTTCTGTGATATTGGTATTATCCGGATTCACTTTTTGGTTGGCAATCCCCAGTTCTTCTTTTATTTTGGAAAAATAGGGCGCAGTTTCAAATCCAAATTGCCCTAAGGTTCGTTCGGCATTTAAAACAAAAATTTGCAATTGCCCTTTTTGATTGGGGGAAAGATTTTCTTGTCCCTTTACCTTTTCTACCCACAGGGCAAAATCACCTGGATCTTGCAAAAGCGTTTTTAAGGCATATTCATAATTAAGAGGTTCGCTATCATCTTTCCCGAACAGAGCCATTTTGGGTTCTGGTTTGTATTGTTCCCAAAATCTGGCTTCATAGGCCGTTGATAACAACTTAAAGGCGGGATTTAAATCCATATTAACTATATTGTTGGGTAATAAGGATGCCGTTTTGAAATTTCTATACACCCTATCAAAACGGGCTTTGACAATGTCATCTGTTTCCCCTGCATTAATATAAGCAAGAATATTTTGTAAATCTGTTGTAAAAGTTGCTGCATCAAAAACGGTTTTCCCATTTTCTATTTTTTGGTATTTATGTTTAATGCCGTTATCAAAACTAATCCCAAGAAAACTGGTCCAATCCTTAAGGGAATAGTTTTTTTCTGCAAGATCTATTTTGTTGTTAAGAGCAGGAAGCTGGCTTTTGTGATTGGGATCTATAAAGTGGGCGATCTCATGAATCAAGGGAATATAAGATATCCCTTCAAGTTTATCAATCCCAAGTTGATCTAGGGTACCTGTTATAAGTTTTAAATCTTTAGCTTCTACCCCTTGAAAATTAGAAAGGATTGTCCCAAAATTTATGGGTTTTTCTAGAAAGGCCGGAATAGACAGAGCAAATGCTGCTTTCCCATTTTCTGATAATTGATTATAAATTTCGGCAATTTTATCGGCTTTTTCAACCCCTAATTTTCCAAGATTTCCTAAATTGTCAATAAAATCTTGGTCTTGTAATAAAGACAACAATTGTGTTTTGAATGCAGAAATTTCATCTTCTGTTGGGGGTGTTTGTGTGGGCAGAAGATTTTGAACATCTTTTAAAAAAGGAATTTTAAAAGTTGCTTGCGTTAATGCCAAAGTTTTTGCCAATTGGTTCTTTTTGTTATCATCCCCCATACACATATTGGCAAACGTTGTAAAATACCCTTTGGGATTGTCATGTTTTAACGCATTTTTGATTAGGTCATTGACTTTTAAATTACCGTTTTCATCCCACAGGGAAGCAAAAACCTCTGGGGAGATGGATATATCTAGGTTCCTTACCTGATTTTTAAATCCATCTAATTGCTTATCTAAATTTAGGTCTATCCCTTTCGTAAAATCGGGAAGAGAGGCCCCTAAAGAGGCATTACTTTCTTTTTCTTTAAAGACTTCCCAACCAAATAAACCACAAAACCAACGTAAAAAGGGTTTTAGGGGTTCTAAAATTTTCAAGAGGAAGGACACAATAGGATGATCAGTGGCTTTTTCTTCTTCGGGGGTAATGGTGTTTTTTAGGGATTCTCCAAACTTATTTTCATACATAGCTTCCATTGTGGGAAGAAGAGATTCCAACATTTTTGTTTGTTCTGGGACAAGTTTATGGGCTTGTACCAAATTTAAGTAAAAATTTTTAAAACGCCGTTTTTGTTCTTCTGGGGAAGCGGCTGTGTTAATCATAGCGAATGCTTTTTCGGCTAATTCCATAGGTTCCACAGAATGGGCCCCTTTTAATTCCCAAATTCCTAAAATATGATCAGATAAATCAGGGGTATCGGATAAATTTGTTGGGGGTAGGGGGTGGTTATTATCTAAAAAATATAAGACATGCTGAATAACGGGGGTATTTGGTACATTGATTCCCAATTTTTGGGCGTAATTTAAAAAATCAGAAAGACGATCCGGCTGTACCTTTTTTATGATCCCTAACAAGTCATCAAAAGAAAGATGTTGTCCCATCAATCCCCACAGAGCTATATCTTGTTCAAGAAGAGATTTATTGGGATCAAGGTTAGGTACGCTGACAGTGGGTAAAGGGGTTGAGGTACGGGTTCCATTTTTATCATAATATTGATCAACTTCAAGAGGTTCATCGGAAATACAACCACGGATAAGACCATATAAAGGGGATTTTCCATCTTCTGTCCGTAAGTTAGTCGCCCAAAATGCACAGAGATGATTTGCTAAGGCCCTGGCATTTGCTTTAACAGTTTCATCCCCAGATTGTGCCCCCGTTTTAATTTGTGTCGCCAATTGTATGATTTCATTGGATACTATCTTTCCTTGACGCAAATCAGAAATTAAATCAACTACTTGTGCTTCTAATTCTTTGGTGTTAGAAAAATCTAAGGTTCTGGGATTTTGTGTTGTTTGAGCATCTGTGCCGGGCATGGGCTATCCTCCGTTATTAAACGGCGGTATCCTAACAAATCTGTACTAGAAAGTCAAGGAATTTATACAAAGATGTTATCAATAAGAGTTTTCTTTAGTGGGAGTTTTAGGATTCGAATCCTTGTTGGAATTGGCAGGTACGGGTTTATCCACAGTAGGGGGAACATCAGCCAGAGAAGCCTCTGTTGTGGGTAAAGCAGAATCATTTTCTGGCGAATTTGGTTCTGTATCCCCTTTTTGCCCTGACATTCCTTTATTGTCCTCGTTTGTTTGCTCTAATGAAGGTCCGGTTTCTGGAGTAGAGATAGCCTTACTAGCTTGTTGTGTTTTGGGCATACGTACTTTTTGATCCAAGGGATTAACAGAAACAGGTTCCGAATCACCCACTTGTTGTTCTGGATTTTTAGGGGCAAAAAAGGATATGACAAGCGTTGCCAGTTTTTTGAATGCCTGTATGATGGGCATCAAGAAAGTTAAAAAAGGATGTTTCGGGGTGGCTTGTTGTACCGCTTCCTCTGGGAAATCTTGCCCGAATTTGGCCGTGTATAAATTGCTCAGGAGTGGTAAAACGGTGTCAATATCTTCGGCTTTTTCAGGGGCAAGGTCTTTAGCTTGTAACAAGTTTTTATAAAAGTTAAGAAAGCGTTCTTCTTTTTCTTCTTCAGGGGCCGTATTAATGGCGGCAAACGCCCGATTGGCAAGATCCATAGGATTTTTCCCTTGGCAAGCACTAAATTCTGTAGGATTCGTGATGACTTTTGCTGATAAATCTGGCAGATCATCGGCCGGGATGGTGGGGGCCGCCATATTTGGGTCCAAAAAGTGTTGAATTTGTCCCAAAACAGGGGGTAAGTTCGCCCCATTTGTCAAGGTGCCTAGGGCCCCAAGCAGGGTTTTAAAACGATCCGGTGTGCATTTGCCCAAAGCCGTTAGCACATCCCGATAAGTTAAATTCGCCTCTTCAAGGTTTAACAGACCGATAGGTTGTTCAAAAAGGGATTTATTAAAATCAAGATTTTGAATTTCCTGTGGGGTCAAGACAGGAAAAGCACAATTGTCTTTTAAGGTACCATTTTCATCATAATAGGTGTCTACCAAAAAAGTTTCTTTTGGAGCCATCCCCCGCAAAGTTTTATAATTGTTTGTATCTTCTGTTTTGGCCAAATATGCTAAAAGAACATCCATAACCTTATGGGCATTTTCTTTATTATTCCCGTTTAATTCTTTTAGGGCTTTAAGTGCCAACGGGATAAAGTTTTGTTCTTCTTTTGGTTTGGCAAGTTCATCCATTAAGTAAGATTCAACATTTTGTAAATCCGAAAAATCGGCTGGACAAGTTGTTGCTTTCTGTTGTATGGCTGCATCTGTAAGGCCAAAGGCATCTGCTACATCTTTTAGTGCATCAATAAATCCCATTTTGTTCTCCTTTTGTTTTAAATTTTAAATTATGAATGGATGATTACAGGCGCTCTCTTTTTATTTTGAGGTGGTGATACTTTTCTTTTCTTGAATAAACCACCGAACAACCTTTTTACTACGATTGTTGGGGTTGTTTGCTCTTCTAGTTTTTTGAGTTCTTCTTGAACGTTCAAAAACTGGGGGAATAAAGGTTTTTTATATTTTTGCCACCAGGCATCTCTTAAAATGAGTTCCCAAGTCAATTTTCCTTCATCTGTAATTGCACCGGAAAGGCTTTTATGTAATTGCAATGATTCCCAAGTTGATCTGCCGGTATCTGTGGAACTTTTTAATCCCATGATTTTTAAATAAAGTTTTTTATACGCTTTTTCTAATTTTCCCGTTTCAGATAAGGTAACAACTTGTTGTAAGTTTGGCAAAATATCTTGTTGATTTTTAATCGCTATTTCAGGGGGATATTCTTTTTTATCCAAAGGGGAGGAAGATAAAAAAGCGACCAGTGCTTTTCCTAAATCAGAAGTTTTAAATTGTTTTTGTTCTTTCGTTAGGTGATTATCTGGTAGTGTTAATCCCGCAATGTTTTCATGAATACTGACAATTAAATCTTTTAGCCAGGGTAATTTTCTAAGTTGTGTCAAAGTATATCCAACCCTTTTCTTTTGGTCTTTAGACAGATAAACAACCCCTTCTTGACTTTCGGGCATCTCTTCCCCTAGGACGGCTAAAATTTCTTGGGTGTATTCTTCTATTTTTACAGGTTCTTTTTCTGTGGAGATAGTTTCGTTCATTGTGTTCCTCCTTTTTCTAGACCGGTTTCTTGCAAACAGCCCCCTAAAATAATGGGGGTAATTTTAATGGCACGCCCAAGGTTATCTGTTTCTAAATAGGTGGCACAAAAAGTTCCAGTTCCTTCGGCTGGGGCCAAAGCATGTGATTGTTCCCCTAAAAAACGAGGAAGGGCATCTTGGGTGCGCATCCCAATAATAGATAAATAATCCCCACACATGCCAACATCTGTCTGATAAGCCGTTCCCCCTGGTAAAACAAAGGCATCGGCGGTTGGAATGTGCGTATGGGTTCCTAAAACGGCTGATGCTTTTCCATCAAGGAAAGCCCCCAACGCCCGTTTTTCGGCTGTTGCTTCGGCGTGAAAATCAATAACAAGGGTATCAAAATCTCGTCCAAATAGATGAGATTTTAACCATGAGTTTATGCATTCAAACGGATCATCTACGGGACGCATAAAGGTACGACCTATTAATTGAACAACGGCCAAACGTCCGCCATTTGGTAAAGCGTGAATATAAAATCCTTGTCCTAAAGTGCCTTCAGGATAATTTAAAGGACGTACCAAAGACGGTTCTTCTTGTAAAAGACCTTGAACTTCTGTTTTATCAAATGTGTGATTCCCTAAAGTAATGATATCCGCCCCTAAAGATTTTAATTCCGAAAAAATTTTAGGGGTAATTCCAAACCCATGTGCTGCATTTTCCCCATTGATGATTAATGCATCGGGTTGATAATACGTACAAACTTTTGGTAAGTGTGTTTTTAAAGCCTGCCTCCCGGATTTGCCAACGACGTCCCCGCAAAATAGTATCTTCATGTCCTAATGCTTTCTGTCTGTCTTTTGTTTAATAAAGGTAATAAAAAAATCATAGGGTCCCCTCTTTGGAAGTGGATTGGTGACGCATAGCAGGATTTGGTCTTTGTGGGCTTCCTTCGCCTAGTTGGTTTCCCGCAAAGGGATTCGGAGGGGGAGGATTTTGTCCTTGAAATTTTTCTTGCAACATATTCTTTAGCATAACGATAAAGCCGACAAACATTTTAAAGGATTCCTCTAGCCCCCCGAACGCCCCGGAGGGATTATCCTGGGGGGACACAGCATTTTCCCCTTCAGATTCTTTCCTGAATTTCTCTATTTCCTGTTCAAAGCGTTCCATTTGTTCATCAGTTAAAAAAGACACCCTATATTTTTCCTTTGTATCAATTTTTTTCTTATCTTTTTCTATTTCTTTTTTCCGTTCTTCTGGATCTGAGGGAATATCCTTTTTCTTAAGGGCAATATCTAAGATTCTTGAAAAATGATCACAACCGAATTTTTCCTCTTCAAATAGCCCCAGCTCTTCGGCATAATTCATCTGCGCCCTTAACTCTGCATCAAACTTTTCATTTTCATCCTCGGGCCCTTTTTTTACAAAACTGGGTAGGTTTTCTAAAATCTTTCTTTGAAAATCTAACTCATAATTTAGAAAGGCCTCTTTGCGTTCCGCAAGGGTCGCATTTTTCCATTTTTCCCTGATGTTTTTATATAAATTTCTTTGCTGGGGATGAAGAACTGAAAGAAATATCTCAGGACCAAAAGAGTTACTAAGAGCGGGGGAAAAGAATTCTATAAGGTCTTGTTCTAAAGTTGTTTCCGTGTTCGGCATGTGAATCCTTTTTAATAGGGTGTATCAAAAGTTGCCCTATTTTGGATGAAATAAAACACTTTGTCAAGTCAATACTTAACTTAAAGGGAATAGAATTTGTTTAATGATAACCAGCCACAGTGTTGTTATGATTCTATGCTTTCCGTCAGGGCCTTGACCCGTTTGGTTAAAGCCCCTAAAGCCTCTAAAATTTTGGCTTTATCCAAGGTATTGGCGGAAGAAGAATCTACATTGTTTAGTAATTGACGTTTGTTAATGGTATATAGATCCTCTTCTAATAACAAGGCAATTAAAACAAGCAGTTGCCCTTCCTGCATGGCCCCCATGGAAGAAGTTAGCTGCTTTGCCTTTTGATCTAAAAGCGTTCCTAAATGACGCATGTGGGCTTCTTGTCCATCATTACAAGAAAACCGATAAAAGCGCCCTGCAATATTAAGTGAAACGACTGCCATGAGTTATTCCTTTTTTTCTGCGTTTTGGATCAAGGTATCCAACCTATCTGAAGTTGTTTTGATAACATACTGCAATTCCAAAGCCTTATCCGTAGCTTCTTTTTTTTCTTGATTTAGGTCAGCTACACGCTTTTCCAACACTTGAAGGTATGTATCTAACCCATTGAGTGCAGATTGAATTTCTTCCATGGTTTTTCCTTTTCCCTGCTTTCACTATAAAAAGATTTTTACAGGTTGTCTAGTACTTTTTTTAAAAAGAATTCATTTTTTTTTGGTTCGTTTCTTCAAGGACTTTTTCTATGTCAAAGACAGGTCCCCAAATAACCATGCTCCCGTAAAAACGCTTAAAAACTTTTTCGTGCATAGGTTTGTTTAGGTATCTTAAAAGCTGATCAGGAATAGTAAGCAACAGTTTGCGTAGATATAAACTGCCCCCTAATCGGTACAGCAAATAAGCCCCTAAAGTTGGACCAATGGCAAGGGCTAGAACCAAAAGATAAGAAATTTCTAAGTGTAAGAAGTGACATAATGCCATCCCTAAAATAGGCAGGAAGGCCAACATGAAAATATATTTGCTCAAGAAAGAAGTTACCGACTGGAATAAAAAGATCTTTTCTTGTCTTGTTGTTCTTAGATCATCCAATTGAAGCCCTATTTTTTTATAAGATGGATGTGTCGGTACCAAATTGAAAATGCTTTCCCTAAAAGATGCTGTAAAAGTTTGATATAAATACAACCTGACAAAAAGGGGATTAATTGTTTTTAATTGACGTAAAGATACCTTGGGAATATGTCGCCAAAAGAACACTAGGATCATTAAAAAATAAGCTATTTGTACCCCGATAATCCATAAAGGTAGAGCTAAACTTGTCTTTATGGCCGGCGCTTCTCCAGTGAATTGCCCTAAATTGGCGGTTAATTCCAAGGTCAAAGGGGCAAAGGCGGGAATAGGGCGCTTGGCATAGTAAAACAGATTTCCTTCGGGATCTTGGGCAACAAAGAAGGCATCCGGAATATAGGTTGTGTTTTCCCCAAAAAGAGTAATTTGTTTGGTAAAAGCTTTGGGATAAGGGGCTAAAATGGTCATTGTAAATGTATTAATCCCAAAGGGCCAATCATTACCCAAAATACCAAGCTTTAAGATATCTTTATGGCCATCCTGATACCATGCGTTTTCCAAAGTGTAGTTAAAATGAGTAATGTAATTACCTGCTTGTAATGGTAACGGAGCCGATACAATAAAATAAGTGGGGGTTTCTTGAATCTTTAAAGATAAACTTTGCCCATTTAAAGTTAACGATGCTTGAACAATTTTTTCCTGAGCTGTTTTTTTCTTAATTGTTCTTTTGAAAAGTGGCAATTCAACGGGTTGAACTTGTAGAAAACGTTGGATTTCCTGAACCTGAACGATTCCAGATGTTAAGGGTAAAATAAAAACACGCATTTCAGCTGTTTGATTGGTGGGGATTAGGGTATCCATTTGTCCGAATAAAGCCCGGGTTGTGAAAACCGGTTGTTCTGGGGCTGAATTTGTTTCAAAAAGAGTTGGATCTTGCACAACAACGGGGGCGTTTAAAATGTTCGTTGTTCCAAAAAGCCGCATTTTTTGGTCATAAAGCCCATCGGTTGTTTCTTCGGGGGCTTCTTCAAAGAAAATTAACGGTTTCCCTTCGTAAATAACTTGCCCGTAAGCGGGAAATAAAGTTCCTAAGAAAAGACCTAACAGAAAAAATAATTTATTCATGCTGTTTTCTCCCCAGATATACATACATTTTGAACAGGACAGGTCGCGCACACTGGCTTTTTTGCTTTGCAATAATAGCGCCCTAATAAAACCAAAGCAAGGGCTGTTTTAGATTTATAAGGACCTGTAATTAATTTTTCTAGCTTATCTTCTACTTCTTTTGGGGTATCGCCGTGGCAAAAACCTAAACGGTTAGCTAGGCGTAAAACATGTGTATCTACCCCAATGACAGGGGCATGACATAAAACATTCACGAAAACACGTGCCGTCTTATGTCCAATACCTGGGAGCGTTTCTAAAATAGGAATGTCTGTGGGTAATTGTCCTTTAAAATCTTGAACCAATTTTTGGGAAAGGGCAATCAAAGATTTGGCTTTGTTATTGTGATAATTTAGGGATTTCAAATAAGGGGTGACCCCTTCTATTCCTAAATCTAGCATTTTTTTTGGGGTATCAGCAACTTCAAAGAGGGCAGGGGTGGCCTTGTTGACCCCTTTGTCTGTACTTTGGGCAGATAAAATAATAGCCGTCATTAATGTAAAGGGATTTGTCCAAACAAGTTCGCACTTGGGATTAGGATAGGCCTGTTCTAGGGCATTCATAAAAGCATTTAGTTCTTTTGGCGTCATGAGGCGTTGCATTTATTTTTTCCTTGTTTGAACAAATGTGATGAGGTTTTGAAGGGAAGATGCCCCGTCACCAAAAATAGAAAGAGCCTTGATCGCCTTATCCCCTAATTCTTGTATTTTTTGATGAATTTCATTTTCTGATAAGTAAATCAAAAAAGTTTGTTTATGGGCGTTTTCATCTTTGTGGGCAGTTTTCCCTAAATCCGTGGTAGAACCATGTTTATCTAATAAGTCATCCGTTAATTGAAAAAGTAATCCCAAGGCATAAGCGTAAGTATCAAGGGCTTCAATTTGCGGAACCGATAAATGTCCCAATCGTCCCCCAGCCCATAGTGCATAATGGATTAATTCTCCTGTTTTAAGGGCCTGTAAACGTGTGATGGTTTCAAGGTCAAAATCTTGTTCTTCCCCTAACAAGTCCAACATTTGTCCCCCCACCATTCCTTTGGCCCCGATCGCTTTGGCTAAATGATAAATTAAGTCTGTTTTACACGCAGAATCTAAATTTAATTTAGGACTAGATAGGACTTCAAAAGCTTGTGTTAACAGGCCATCTCCGGCTAAAATGGCAGTTGCTTCATCAAATTCAATGTGGCAAGTTGGTTTTCCCCGTCGCAAGACGTCATTATCCATGGCAGGCAAATCATCATGAATTAAAGAGTACGTATGCACCATTTCAACAGCACAAGCGACATCCAAAGCAGCCCCTAAATCCGCCCTAGACAATTTGGCACCTTCTAGAACTAAAAAGGGACGCAGGGCTTTACCCGCCCCGATAGCACTATAACGCATAGCGTGATCTATTCTTTTTTCTATACCAGAGGCCACAGGCAATAATTCCTTCAGACGGGCATCTAAGGTTGGTCGTAACGCTATCAGTTCTTGTTCAATTTGGCTGTTCATCTAGGGCCTCGGCATCCACAGGGGTTTGTTTGTCTTGTGATAAAATCAGTTTATCAATCACAACTTTCGCTTTGGACAGTTCTTGTTCACACAATTTTTTTAGTTGCATCCCCCGTTCGTAGGCTTTAACGGCCTCGGATAGTTCTACTTTCCCACTTTCAAGGCGTTGAACGATGGTTTCAAGTTCTTCTAGGGCTTGTTCAAAAGTTACTTTTTGTTCGGACATGTTCCTCCTTCATGATGATGACATCCACACTCACAAGATTCGTGGTTATGTACGTCAGAATGATCGCCATGATGACACCCACACCCACAAGATTCGTGAGAATGCCCGCAAGCAGATTCTTCCCCATGATGACATCCACAAGTCCCCTGATGACATCCGCACTTGTGGGTATGTTCTTGGGCTGCCTTTCCCGGGTTTTTGGCGTTTTTAAATGTTTTTTCTTGAATTTCCAGTGCTTTTTTCTCAATAGAGCGCACATCATCCCAAACCCGTTCACGGGTATCAAAAATTTCAACAATCAACGCTGGATCTGTGGCAGAAAGTTCTTTTTCTTCTAAGTATATCATGGCTTTAGCTTCGGCTTCTTGGGCTTTTTGCACCACAACCAAGACTTCTTCCCAAAGAATTTTGGGGTTATTAATAGCTTCTTGTAGGGCCTTAATTTGGCGAATAACGCCCCGTAAATCGGTTTCTTGTGTCATGTTAAATCCTTTTCAGTAAATAAAAGAAAGGTTGTATAAAGGGTGTCTAAAAAATCTTTGGTTGTTTGCCCAATAAAGTGTTCAGAAAAAGCCCGTTCGCAGAAAACACGTCCATATAGATCAGGCCGGTATCCTATGGCTAATAAGGTCTTTTGGATATCTAAATCTTTTGGGGCTTTTTTTAATGCTGTCGGATAAAGCCCAATGCCTTTTTCAGCAAGCTGTTCCCACGGGAAAGCTGCCCCAGGGTCTTCTTTACGGTGAGGGGCAATATCACTGTGGGCTAAAATAGAATGAGGGGAAATGTTGGGATGCCGTTTTAAAATATCTTTTAATAGCCGAATCCCCGCGTCAATTTGTTCGTCGGTAAAGGTAAAAGGGTAGGGACTTTGAAATTCTATCCCAATAGACCGACTGTTAATATCATCTAAGTTATGCCAGGCACTTTTATCAAATCCTGTTCCTGCATGCCAGGCCCTTTTTTCTTCCGGTACTAAGGAAAAAATTTCCCCAGAACGGTCAACAATATAGTGACAAGACGTTTCGTTTTTTAGAAAACAATCAATGGATTCTTGGACACTGTCTGTGGCCGTCGCATGCAGGACAATCATATCCAAAGGGTAAGCCCTGGTATTATAATTGTCAATTCGCCAGTGTGTTGTTTTCATAAAAATCCTTTCCTTTAGGGAAATCATACCCTTTTTTTTTAGGTGTGTCAATGATCCTTTTGGCCAAGAAATAAAAAATTAAAAAAAAGTTAAAATTTTACTTGACAAAAGTTTTGACTTATGATATACTGAGAAACACAAGGGCGGTAGAAAGCTTGTTATGGTATATTTTACTCCTCATGCAACACACCGACAAGTTAAGTTCTCCTTTCTTTTTCTACTGTCCTTGTTTTTCTCTTAATATTTTTAAAAATTATCATCCACTTTGGGGGCAGTGTTTGTTGGGGTCTTCTTTTTAAAAAGCCCTTTGGCAACAAACCACAAAATAACAAAGGCAATTCCGCTGAAAATGACGTTTTGTTCTTCCCACCACATAAACCAAGCCATGATTTTCCTTTTTTTAAAAAAACATAAAACGCATAAGATGGGGTTGAAAAAAAGTCAAAGATTTTAACTTGTTTTTAAAATTCAAAAGATTAAAATGGTACACAATAAGAAAGATATTATTCATGTACAAAATTAGATTAGGTAAGCGCTTAAAATTAAAAGACATTGATGAAATACACACGCTTTTGGGGTGGGGAACTTATACGCCAGAGCAATGGAATAGTATCAAGAAAAACTCTAACTTTTTTGTACAAGTTGTTTATAATAAAAAGATAATTGCATTTGCAAGATGTGTATCTGATCCGCGTTTTTGTATGATCTATGATGTATCTGTTCATCCCGAATTTCAGAAAAAAGGGGTAGGGCGATTGTTAATGCAAGAGATTTTGAAGTACGTGAAGACACAAGATTTTTATGCCGTAAGTTTATTTTATGACCCTAAAAAGCCCACTTTAAAAGAGTTTTATCAAAAATTTGGCTTTGAACCCTTCCCGACGGCATTAAGATTGAGAATTTAACGTATTTGACAATCCCATGAAAACAATATAGACTTTGATTTTAAGGAGGATTCGTGTCTATTGAACTTGTTATGCCCAGCGCCGATTACCAGGCCAGTTTTCTGACGTTAAGGGAAGAACTTTTGGCGGTCAAAGACCCTTTTTGGGGGCAATATAGTAAATATGCGGCTTTTAATTTGGCAAAATTGCAAGGGGATTTTGAATCCTATATCGTTAAACCCATGCTAGATGCTTCCAAAGGGATTGGATTGAAAGAAGGATATGTTCCAGCTACTAGCTTATGGCTTGTGGATACAGATAAACAAGAAATCCTAGGGCAATTTAACGTTCGGCATGCTTTAAATGCCTCCCTTTTAAAAGACGGAGGACATATCGGGTATTTTGTGCGCCCTTCCGCAAGATGTCAGGGCTATGCCAAGTTAGGCTTGCAAAAGGCCTTAGCCTATGCCAAAAATTTAAATATCCCCGAGGCTTTGGTGACGTGTGATGCCAGAAATGAAGCTTCCTATCGGACTATTTTAGGGGTGATGAAACTTGTAGGGGGCAAGGTGGATACCCCCTGTTTATTGGAAGACGGCTTTGAAGAAACAAATCCCTATCACCCAGAAAATCGCAATAACTTGATGTTACGTTTTTGGTTGAATACAGGAAAGAAAAGAGAATGATTACCCTTAAATCTGCCCCCAGGTGGCTTTCTGTGGCGTATGCTTTGCAAGGGGCCTTGTTTTGTTTGCCAACATTGATGCTTTTTTACACCTATAAAGGGCTAACAATGGGGGATTTCTTCTTTATCCAAGGAATCGCCGGCTTGTTTATTTTTGCCTTTGAAATTCCAACGGGCTACATCGGTGATTTATTTTCCCGAAAGCATACCCTTATTATAGGGATGGTTGCATGGGTAATAGGGCATTTGTCTTTGATTTTTGGGCCCGGTTTTGGGTCTGTTTTACTTGGGGAACTTGTTTTGGGGTTGGCGATTGCCTTTATTTCCGGAACGTTAGAGGCCTATTTATATGATTTGCTTAAAAAACGGCATAAAGAAGATGTTTTTCATAAAAAATACGCCAAAATGAAAATGTTAGATGAGTTCTCTTTAACAATTGCTACCTTTACAGGGGCGTTCATGTATCAATTTTGGGGTCCTACGGCCCCCTTATGGGCGGGTATTTTATGTCTTGTTGTGTCTATTACAATTTTATTTTTGCTACCAGATGTTCCAGAATCTAAGCGTGTTGTAGCTAAAGAAAAAAGTAAGCTTCAAGACATCTTAGATATTTCAAAGTATGCGATGAAACACCCCGAGATTAAATGGCTTATGATTTTTCCTGGTATTTATGGAACCTTGACTTTTATTTTCCTGTGGGGTTTACAATCGGTCATGGTTGCCACGCATTTGCCGATCTTTATCTTTTCTGTTGTGATGGGGATGAATGCCCTAATGCGGACGCTGTTTTCGGGAATTTCAGGGAAGATTTTGGAAAAGATTCACCTGTCGGGGATTATTAAATTACAAGGGGGAATTATTGTGCTTGCTACCTTAGCTTCTTGCCTAGCTGTTTATGTTCCCGTGTGGGCGGTTTATTTGTGCCTGACTTTGATGATGATAGGGGCCTCTTCGGTTGTGTTATCTAATATAGCCACCTCTGTTCTTATCAATCACAGAATTAAATCGGATGAACGGGCCACGGTTTTGTCAGTTAAGTCAATGGTTAGCAGAATTTTCCAAGGATTTGGGTTGATGTGTTTAAAACCCCTGTTTGATGGGATAGGGGTGGGTCCCACGTTTATGGTATCTGCTTTGCTTTTAATCCCGATCTTAATTTGTGCCCGGCATTTATATCAAATGAAATTAAAGACAAGGGGATGATGGGCTTTTCCGTGCCAACAACGATTCTTTCGCCCGCCCACAAAAAAACACCCCGAAAAATGGGGTGCTTTTTATGGTGCGGATAGCCAGAATGTGAATTGCAAGGCAATTCATCTTTCGCCAATGGCTCAAGACCGCCTTCGGCGTCCGCTTGCGCGAGCAAACTGGCCCTCCGTGCCAACAACGATTCTTTCGCCCGCCCACAAAAAAACACCCCGAAAAATGGGGTGCTTTTTATGGTGCGGATAGCCAGAATCGAACTGGCACGGAGTTGCCTCCGACAGATTTTAAGTCTGTTGCGTCTACCAATTCCGCCATATCCGCATATTGGTAGAAGGACTAAAACCGTCCTGAATCAGAAGAGTATAGCAATTAGCCCTTAAAGTCAAGCATTTTTTTGTGATCCCTTAAAAAAAATGAAAGAAGATTGCTTTTTGTGAAAAAATGTGTTATTCTACCCTAGAAAAGGGGTTGATGATTGATAGATAGAAAACTGATGAACTTTATTTGGCACTTGTCCATTTTAGTTTTTATGATCATAATCACTTTGGTGGGTGTCAGTGATTTTGTTTTCCAAAAGCCCATTTCAATCTTTGCGTATTACGTTTTGACCCTTTTCATCTTGTGTTTAGGGGCATTGGCTTATGTCGGACGGGTACGCCATCGGCATCAGCGATTAAAACAGAAAATTCAGGCCCGAACCGCTGAATTGACCGAGGCTTTGCGGGTGGCAGAGCTAGCTAACAGAACAAAAACGATGTTTTTAGCAAATATGAGCCATGAATTTAGAACCCCTTTAAACGCTATTTTGGGCTTTTCAAGTGCTATGCAACAAGAGATGTTTGGTCCTTTAAATAATGAAACCTATAAGCAATATGTAGATTATATCCAAAAAAGTGGGTTGCACTTATTAAACTTAATTAATGATATTTTAGATTTATCTAAGATTGAAGCTAATAAAACAGCTATTAAAAAAACATGGCTAAATATTTACACGCTTTTGACAGATGTTTTACAGATTATTGCGGGTTACACGTCGGCATCTGACAGAGAGATTACAGTTAATTGTGAAGAGAATCTTCCTCACTTGTGGGCAGATGCTAGAATGGTACGACAAATGTTGTTAAATTTACTGTCTAATGCTATTAAGTTTACCGAAAAAGGGGGAAAAATACAAATTCGGGTGTATATCAGTTTGGAACATGAATATGTGATTTGTGTCAAAGACAATGGTATTGGTATTCCCAAGGATAAATTGCAAGAAATTCGGGATCCTTTTGCACAAGTGGAAGATGGGCTTGTTAAAACACATCGGGGGACGGGGTTAGGGCTTTCTTTGGTGGATAAGCTGATTACTCTACATGGGGGACGGTTAGAAATAGAAAGTAAATTGCATAAGGGAACGGCTTGTTATTTATTTTTCCCCGCCCCGCAGAAAAGGGGAAAGAAAAAATGAAAAAGCCAGAATTATTATTGCCGGCCGGATCTTTGGAACGCTTAAAGACGGCTTTTTTGTATGGGGCAGATGCCGTTTATGCAGGAATGCCGGCGGTGTCGTTGCGTAATAAGACATCTTTTACGGTGGAAGAAATGACCGAAGGTATCCAATTTGCCCATAGCTTAGGTAAAAAGGTTTATTTAGCCATGAATCTTTTTACCCATAATCGGGATTTGGAAAAGTTGGCTTCTTTTGTGGATTTATTGAAGGTGTTTCAACCTGATGGGGTAATTGTGGCGGATCCTGGGGTGTTTGGGTATGTCAAAAAACATTGCCCTGATTTGCCCCTTCATATTTCAACTCAGGCGAATGTTTGTTCTTCTTTAACCGTTCAATATTGGAAAGATCAAGGGGCGTCTTTGGTGGTTTTAGGACGCGAAACGCCTTTATCTGAAATTAAAGAAATTCGGGCAGATTGTCCGGATATTCGCCTTGAAATGTTTATCCACGGGGCCCTGTGTATCAGTTATTCAGGGCGTTGCTTACTTTCTAACTTTATGACAGGACGCAGCGCAAATAAGGGCAATTGTGCCCATGCATGTCGGTGGAAATATAAGGTTTATTTAGAAGAAGAAAATAGACCTGGGGATTTGATGGAAATCACCGAAGATACGCATGGAACATATGTCATGAATTCCAAAGATTTATGTTTATTGGATAGATTGAACGATATTTTACCCGTTGGGTTAGATTCCTTTAAAATTGAAGGGCGTAATAAATCCGAATACTATGTGGCCGTTACGGCAAGGGCTTATAGACGGGCAATAGATGCTTGGTTTGAAGACCCAAAAAATTGGAAACCTGATGAGTTTAAAAATGAATTATTAACCTTGCAATGCCGGGGATATACAACAGGTTTTTTGGATGGAAATGCGGGCCCAGAAGCACATAATTATGATGTATCGGCTTCTACTGGAAACTGGCGTTATACGGGACAGGTCTTGGCCAATGAAAATGGGCTTTTAAGGGTGCTTGTTAAGCATAAAATTACCGAAGGGACCCTGTTGGAAATTTTAGTTCCTGGGGTTTGGGAACCTTTAAAAATTAAGGTAGAAAAACTCTTTGATCATCGGACAGGGGCGGCTATTGAAGCAATGTCCTCGGGACGTTTGGGGCAGGCCATTGATATCCCGTTATCACAAGAATTACTCAAGAAAATTCCCCCTTTAACGGTTATCCGGACAAAGATACAGGAAGATTAATATTAGATCTTGCATAAAGGAAAAATCTTCATACATATCAGGTATGAAGGGTAAAGTGATACAGGTTAATGATAAAATGCAGCGGGGATACGTTTATGAATGTATTGCCTCAGTGGGCGGGGATTTTCCCCATGATTTTAATCCGGAATTAACTCCGACAGAAATGTTAGAATTAGGTGTTTTTGAAGGGCATTACTTAACAGATTGCCAAAATGAATTTCCTGCCTCTTGGTTTAAAAAAGCAAAATTATCCCTAAACGGTCCTGATGTAAACCTTAATTGTTTTCAGATTAAATCACGTTTATCTTTGCAGGAATGGCAAGAACGGGGATGGATTATTCCCCCGGATCCTAGGGGATGGTTTCAATGGTATTGTCGGTATTATATGGGACGCCGGTTGCCTGAAGTGGATGCCATTCAAATAAAACGGTGGCGATCTTTTCGGCGACATCAGGCCCAAATCTTGAAAAACTGCTTCCCAGGGGATTTGAGGTGCCGACCGAAACAACGGCAGGCTTTATTGCAATGGGGCTATGACCCTTTTATATAGAAGTACTACTTTAAATTTATTAATTAATAAATTGTTTTTATTGGATAAAACGCTTTTTATAAGGACATCAAAATTTTTGTTTTATACTTTTCCAGACATATCCATAAGGCGTTTGATACGTTCTTTAATCGGGGGATGTGTGTCTAATAAAGAGGTCATTTTCCCTAAGGGATTACAGATACAAGCACACGCCATTTCTGAAGAGGAATCTAAAACCTCTACCCTTGGATCTTCAGAAATTTTTTGAAGGGCCTTCGCCAAGGCAGCGGGATGTCTTGTTAAATAAGCCCCTGTTGCATCTGCCCTAAATTCTTGAGATCTTGAAACGGCCATGTGAATAAAGGGGGCTAAAACATATTGAAAAATCAATAAGCCAATCCCGACCATTTTGAAAAGGGCGTTAGAGTGTTTTGAAGAAGAATTATGATATGAAGATCTAAGGAGTATCTGGGCGATTAGTCCTAAACTGCCAAGACCGGTAATAATGTACATATTTAGGCGAATATCTCGGTTTAAAATATGTCCCATTTCATGAGAAATAACGGCCTCTAATTCAATAGGGTCTAACTTTTGAATAATTCCGGTTGTTAAGGCAATAGCAGCGGATTTTGGGGCATAACCTGTTGCAAAAGCATTTAATGATTGATCATCAACAAGATATAATTCAGGTTTTGGTAAGCCCGCTTTCAAAGCCAAATTTTCCACCATATGGTGAAGGGGCAAATAGTCCAAACTTTTAGGGCAGGGTGTTGCTTTGGCAAAAGACAACATCATTTTTTTACCGCAACTTAATGAGAACAAAGTTATCCCTAAACAGACCAAAATTAAGGGGGGAACAGTGGTTAAAAACCACCCATTAATTTCCCCCCAGGATGCTTGTAAAGTAGGTGTGTCCCGACCCAAAAAACTGCGTCCATATAAGGCCAAAAGGGCATAAATAACACCTGCTAAAACAATTGGAAATAAAAAGATTAACTCTAGAATTTTCCGATTGTTTTGTCTGATCCCTTCGTAAAGATTTAAAGCCTTCATCTTAGAATTTTACTTGTGGGGCTTTTTTAACTTTTTCTGCTTCTTCGGCATCTAATTCAAAAAAAGCCTGTTTTTGAAAATGGAAAAGATTAGCAATGACATTGCTAGGGAAAACTTCAATTTTTGTATTGAGGGCTAAAACAACTGTATTGTAAAATTGTCTAGCTGCTTGAATTTTATCTTCAGTATCCGTTAATTCCCGTTGTAATTCTAAAAAGTTTGTATTGGCCTTTAAATCTGGATAATTTTCCCCTAAAGCAAATAAAGACTTTAAGCACCCAGATAATTGATTTTCGGCTTTCCCTTTTTGATCGGGGGCGCTGGCACTCATCGCACTATTTCGGGCCGCGATAACGGCTTGTAAAGTGTCTTTTTCGTGCTTGGCATAACCTTTGACGGTTTCTAGTAAGTTGGGAATAAGATCATATCGGCGTTTTAATTGGGTATCAATGGTGCTCCATGCTTCTTTAACCCGTTGCCGAGCCACAATCAACCCATTGTAGATAGAGATAATGTATAGTAAAATTAATCCTAAAATGACAAGTAAAAGTACCATGGTATCCTCCTGAAAAAAATCTTAGCACTTAATTTTTTTTAAGCAATAAGATTTTTGTGGCTTTTAGGAAAAGAGCGTGTATAATAGGGGATATGTCTATTATATTCAGATACGTTTTTACGCGCTTTTTCTTTATTTTTTGTGCGGTTTTGTTGGCCCTGTCTTTTATTGTAGGCCTGTTTGACGTCATTGAACTTCTTCGGGATGCAGCCAAGCATGATATTGCCGTTTCCTTTGGATCCTTGGTGTTAATGGGGATTTTTAAATTGCCCCAGATGATATATGTTCTTTTACCCTTTGTTGTTTTGATTACGGCTATCATTTTTTTGTTCCATTTTACCAAAACATCAGAATTAATTGTGATGCGGTCAGTGGGGTTATCGGTTTGGAATTTTACTTTCCCAATGGTTGTGGCGACTTTATTGATTGGAATAGGGCAAATTTTTCTGGTAAGCCCTTTTTCGGCTTGGATGTCACGTCATTATGAACGTATGGAAGAAAAATGGGGATTTACATCATCTAGCCCTTTTTCTTTTTCAGAAGATGGATTGTGGTTGAGGCAGAATACACCCGAGGGGGGAACTCTTGTTATACGGGCAGGTCGTGTCAGGCAAACGGAAGATATGGTTGCTTTGGATGACGTGATGGTGTTGTCTTTAACCCCTCAAGGGGACTTAAGTAAAATTGCTTATGCCACGGAAAGTACCTTGGGAAATCAAAAACTTATTCTAGAAGATGCCGTCCTTTTGGATAATGAACAGGAAGGAAAAAAGATTTTTCCCCAAATTTCTTTTGATACAGATTTTACGCTAGATCGTATTTTGGAAAAATTTGATGACCCAGAAACGATGTCTTTTTGGCGATTTCCGTCCTTTATTCGTTTTTTGAATGAATCGGGGTTTTCTTCGTTAGAACACCGGATGTATTGGCATAATATGTGGTCATTCCCTTGGTTTTTAATGACAATGTTGGCGGTTGGGGTTACGTTCGCTTTGACAAAAACAGCTAGACAGGCCAGCTTTTTACTGCGCTTGATTTTGACCCTAGGGGGGGGCTTCCTTTTTTATTTCTTTGGGCGTATTACACAAGTGGCGGGTCTTTCCCAATCTTTACCCGTCATGTTAGCAGCATGGGTTCCTGTTTTGATTGTGTTGCCCTTATGTATATCTGCCCTATTACATTTGGAAGATGGCTAAGCCTTGGTATTTAATTTGGCAGTTAACAACTGAATTGCTTCTTCTAAACTAGGGGGCCCGTTTTTCTTAACAGAGGCCATAACCTTTTTCCACTTTACATAAGGACCATAACGTCCTGTTTGAAAGGTAATGGGCTCATCATTCCACGTTCCCAGTGTTTGTACTTCTTTTTTCTGGGGAGTTTCAAAGCGTTTTAGGGCGTCTTCTAAGGTCAAAGTAAACAGATCTTCTGCCATGATGGATTGGAATGTTTTCCCCCGACATACATAAGGCCCAAAACGACCAATTCCAACTTTAACATCTTCTTGGGTGGTTGTATCTTTACCTAGAACCTTAGGTAAGGCCAAAAAGTCAAGGGCTGTTTCTTTTGTTAAGGAAGCAATATCATAATTTTTGGGAAGACTAACACGTTTGCAATCTTTTCCTGACCCTTGCTGAACATACCATCCATAGGGACCTTTTTTAGCCGCAATAGGTTGTCCAGATGTATCAAGGCCTAAATCTAGAAGTTCTGGTTGTGAAGAGGGGGCTTCTTCGGCTTCATCACCTACCTCTTTTGAAAGACCTTCCAAGGATTTGATATAGGTACAAGCGGGGTAGGCACTGCACCCGATAAAAGCCCCAAACTTACCAAATTTTATTTCCAAAGGTTTTCCACAATTGGGACACACCCTATCCTCGGGGGTTTTAAAAAAGTACGGTTCTAATTCTTTGGTTATTTTTTCAAGAACTTCTGACATTTTAATAGGTTCTACGGCCTGAATGTTTTTTGTAAAAGGCCCCCAAAAATCTTTTAGAACTTTTTTCCAGGGGATAATCCCATTTGTGATGTCATCTAACTTATCTTCCAATCCTGCCGTGTAATCATATTGTACATATTGATTGAAATAATCTTGTAAAAAAGCCGTGACTAATTGTCCCCGAAGTTCAGGAATAAAGCGTTTATTGACAAGACGTACATAAGCCCGTTCTTGTAGAACCGAAAGAATAGATGCATACGTAGATGGTCGTCCAATACCTAATTCTTCCATTCGTTTAACCAAAGAAGCTTCCGTGAAACGTGGGGGTGGTTCGGTAAAATGTTGTTCAGCATGAATTTCTTGAGGTTGAAGGATATCTCCCATGTTTAAGGGGGGGAGGGTCTTTTGATCTTCATCAGGATGATCATCTGTATCTTCTTTATAGACCTTAATAAACCCAGCAAAGGCCATCGTTTGACCAGTGGCCCTGAGTTGTAAATCCCCTTTTTCAGAAGTTAAATCTGCCCCCACTTGGTCAAAACGGGCACTTTCCATTTGACAAGCTAATGTGCGTTTATAAATCAATGTATAAAGTTTAACCTGTTCAGGAGCTAAAGAGGATTTTACCCCCTCTGGTGAGCGCGTCATATCGGTGGGACGAATGGCTTCATGAGCTTCTTGCGCATTCTTTGTTGTGTTTTTATAAATGCGGGGTTTATCTGGTAAAAAAGTGTCCCCGTATTCTTTTTGAATCAAAGTGCGTATTTTTTCAATGGCTTCGGTTGCCAAGGCCACTGCATCCGTCCTCATATAAGTAATCAACCCGTTTTCGTATAACTGTTGTGCAATCTGCATGGTTCGTTTAGCCCCGAACCCTAATTTACGGGAAGCTTCCTGTTGTAAAGTAGATGTGGTGAACGGGGGGGCAGGATTGCGTTTTATTTGTTTCTTTTCTATGGACGAAACACGGAAAGGAACCCCTTGCAGACGGGCCGTTATTTTATCGGCATCTCCAGCGGTTTTTAAATCAAACTTATCCAATTTTGTTCCATCTACATGGGTTAATTTTGCCGTAAAAATTTCTTTGTTTTTTGTGGCTAAATCGGCCGCAATAGACCAATATTCTTGTGAAACGAATTGCTGAATTTCATTTTCACGTTCACAGACTAAACGCAAGGCCACTGATTGAACCCGCCCTGCGGATTTTGCCCCTGGCAATTTCTTCCATAAGAGGGGGGAAATATGAAACCCAACTAAGTAATCTAAGGCCCGACGGGCAAGATAAGCTTCCACCAAATTCATATCAATATCTTTGGGGGTGGCAATGGCTTTTTGAATCGCATTTTTTGTTATCTCATGAAAGACAACACGGTAAACCGGTAAATCTTTTTTCAATTTCTTTCGGCGTTTAAGTTCTTGTAATACATGCCATGCAATGGCTTCCCCTTCGCGATCAGGGTCAGAAGCAAGGTAGAGGGCTTCAGCATTCGTTAAAGCTTTTGCAATCCCTTGTAAGGTTTTTTCTCCGCGATCTTGGACTTCCCAATCCATAGCAAAATCTTCATCGGGCCTAACGGAATCATTTTTAGCCGGAACATCTCTAACATGTCCATAGCTAGCTAAGACCTTAAAATCAGATCCCAAATATTTGTTAATCGTTTTTGCTTTGGAAGGGGATTCCACAATGACAAGTTTCATAGGTTATCCTTTGATAAAAATACGCGAAATTTTATTGCCAGGTAGGCGTTCTATTTGATCGGCCAATTCCAATCCCGTTAAGGTGATTTGAACAAGGGCTGTTGGCATCCCCGTTTCTTGAATCAGGGTGTCAACATCAATTGGCATTGTCCCAATTAGGTTAAGAATATGGGATTGAGCTTCAGATAATTCATTATCCGAATAAGGTTTTATTGGGGCAGGGGTAGTGGGTGATATGTTGTGTTCTGAAAAGTCAAAAGTCATTGTTTTTTCAAGAACATCATAAACATCTTCTGGTGAACTTAATAGATGTGCCCCATTTTTGATTAAGTTATTCGTTCCGCGGAAACGAGGATCTAAAGGAAATCCTGGAACAGCAAAGATTTCTTTTCCTTGGTTTAATCCGAATTTGGCTGTATGTAAAGATCCTGAATCCATGGCAGCTTCTATGACCGCTACCCCCAAAGAAAGGCCAGAAATAATGCGGTTACGCATAGGAAAACGTCCAGGCCCCACAGGGGTACCGATTAAAAATTCAGAAACTAAACAGCCGTCTTGGGCGATTTTATTTTGAAGATCTTCATTCCCTTTAGGATAGTATTTATCTAAAGGAGTTCCTAAAACTGCAACAGTTCGCCCCTTTGCTTCTAAGGCCCCCTCATGGGCTGCTGTGTCAATACCGGATGCTAGTCCCGACACAATTGTATAGCCATAAGATGCTAATGTTTTTGCAAGGTGATGGGCAAAACGACTGCTGTTTAAAGTTGGAGTACGGGTTCCAACAATGGCTAGGGCCTTTCCATCTAAATAACGGGTGTTTCCTTTTGTGAACAAGATGATGGGGGAATCTTCATAAACGGCTAGGGATTTAGGATAATCTTCTTGCCCTTTAAACAGAACATTTCCCCCCAAATTTTTTAAGGCTTCCATGGCCTTGGTATAAGTTGCTTCAGGAAGAACAGTCAAAGGACGTTTTCGCCCAGATTTCATACAAAAGACGGGCAAATTATCTAGTGCCTTTTCGGCCGATCCAAAATATTTTAGTAAATTGGCAAAAGTAATAGGACCGATCTTTTCACTAAAAGCTAAACGTATCCACGCTTTTTGTTCTTGTGGTGACAACATTACTTTTTCCTTAATTGAATTTTTGTTTCAGTCCCAGCAAGTAAACGGGCAATATTCTGTTTATGCCGATACAAACAAAGTAAGCAAAGACCCGTATAAAAAAAGCCCGCCATGGATGATGCCCCTAGAAAGGCATACAAAGGGGTCAACAAAAACATCGTAATAGCCCCTAAGGATGAATATTTTGTGAACTTCGCTGCCAATAACCATGTCAAGGCCGCTAAAAGGCCAATAAGTGGTGTCATAAAGACAAAAACCCCCAAGCAGGAAGCCACCCCTTTTCCCCCCTTGAATTTTAAATAAATAGGAAAAATGTGTCCTAAAACCCCGGCAGCACCGGCACAAAATCCAAAGAAAGGATTATGAAATAAATAAGTGCAGATCAAAGCCGCAATCCCTGCCTTTGAAGCATCTAATAAAACGGTCAAGAGGGCTAGTCCTTTATGGCCAGTTCGCAAAACATTGGTAGCCCCGATATTCCCAGAACCTATTTTGCGAATATCCCCCAATCCCGCTTTTTGTGTTAAGATAAGCCCAAAAGGAATTGACCCCAAAGCATATCCTAATAATATGCTGACTAAAAAAGCAAATGCATCCATGTTTCCCCCCCCTTTTTAAGTTGTTTCTCCAAAGACACAAGTATTAACGTGTAAGGATTCGTTTTCTTTAAAAGTAAGTGTTTGAATATTTCCAACGGCCTTGATATCTTCTTGAGCTGTTTCTAGAGATTTTCCAATAGAAGCTGGTCCTAAAAGTTCTAAGGTCATAATCGGAGTTTTCAAAGACTTTTGATGTGTCGCTTTTTCTTTACGAATGACATCTACAATCTGACAAACTTGCGTATAAAGGGTGGTATCAGTATCTACAAGCACTTCTTGTCCCGATGGATAAGATGTCCGATGCACAGAAATAATATCTTTTGCCCAAGGTCTTGTTTGCCAAATTTCTTCGGTAATGAAGACCAAAAATGGGGCAAACAAACGTGTGAGGGTATCTATGGTAAACATCAATGTTGCCACCGCCGATGTAGGATCGGCCCCATAAGCCCGTCCTTTGACGATTTCCAAGTAGTTATCACAGAAACTCCAAAAGCATTTTTCTATGTGTTCTAATGCAAAGGCATAGTCTGTATTTCCAAAGGCCTTATGAGCATTTTGGGCGGTTTCTTGTAACACAGCCACCCAAGATTTATCTAATGGATTCGTGATGAGGGCTTGATAATCTGGTTTTAAGTTCAAACCGGATTTATCATAAATCATATAGACAAATTTTGAGGCATTAAAGAATTTTAAAGCCAATTTACGCCCTTGTTCCATGACTTGTTCTTCAAAAGCCATGTCAATCCCCAATTTTGCCCGACCAGCCCAATAACGGACCGCATCCGATGAGTGTTTTTCCAATAAATCAATTGGGGTAACGACATTGCCTTTTGATTTACTCATCTTCTTACGATCTGGATCCAAAATAAACCCACTGATGAAGGCATTTTTCCAAGGTTCAACCCCTTCATGGGCATAGGCTTTTAAAATTGTGTAAAAAGCCCATGTCCGAATAATATCGTGGGCTTGGGGCCTCACATCAAATGGTAAAGACAGTTGATGATCCCCTTTTAATAAAGCCAAAGCAATTTGTGGGGTTAAAGAACTTGTTGCCCAAGTATCCATGACATCTTTATCCCCGACGAAACCACAAGGTTTTCCGCGTTGCGCCTCGGTATAACCGGTGGGAACGTCTGTCATTGGGTCAATGGGCAAACGATTTTCTTCAGCAAAAATAGGATTGTGATAGTCTATATTTCCTTTTTCATCCAAAGGATACCAAACAGGGAAAGGAACCCCAAAATATCGCTGACGAGAAATACACCAATCTTGATTTAGACCATCCACCCACGCTTCGTAACGGATTTGCATGTGTTTAGGGATCCAATTGATTTTCCGTCCCATCTCAATCAGTTCTTTTTTATAGGGTAGGGTTGATACAAACCATTGACGGGTTGTGACGAATTCTAAGGGGGTATCCCCTTTTTCATAGAATTTAACGGGGTGGGTAATAGGCCGGGGTTCTGCCAACAGATCCCCGGATTCTCGTAATAAATCAACCATAATTTGACGGGCTTTTTTAATACGTTGACCCGCGACATGGGCGTACATAGCCTTGGCTTTTTCCGGATTGCGTGAGGTAAATGCCCCTTGTCCATAAGTAATATCTAAAAGACGACCGTTTTGCCCGATGATTTGTTTAATGGGTAGACCCGATTGTTTCCACCATGCCACGTCCGCCGCGTCCCCAAAGGTACAAACCATCATGATCCCTGTTCCTTTATCAATTTCGGCATGTTCCGAAGGGACAATGGGTACTTCAATATCAAACAAAGGAACTAAGGCCTTTTTCCCAAAATATTTTTGATAACGTTCATCATCTGGATGTGCCACTACGGCGATACAAGCTGGCAAAAATTCGGGCCGAGTTGTCGCAATGGTAAAGCACGTATCTTCTTCCCCCGCGACACGGAAACGAATATCGTGGAAAAAACCAGCAACTTCTCGGTCTTCAATTTCGGCCTGAGCAATGGCTGTCCAAGTTTCATCCCACATGGTCGGGGCTTCTTCTAAACGTACCCATCCTTTTTTGACAAGGTCTAAGAAAGATTTTTGTGATTCTTTGATGGCTAAAGGACTGATGGTTGAATACTTTAAATTCCAATCATAAGAATGCCCAATACGATGAAAGATATCTTCAAAAGCTTTTTCATCCATTTCGGTTAGTTTGGCACAGGTTTCAATAAAGTTTTTACGGGAAATCTGTGTGCGTTCCCCTTCGGCCTTAGGGGTATGTGATGGAACAAAATCTGGATCATAAGCTAAATCTGGATTACAGGTCACGTGATAGTAATTTTGAACCCGGCGTTCTGTGGGTAATCCATTATCATCCCATCCGATTGGATAAAAAACCTCTTTCCCATTCATCCGTTGGTATCTGGCCACGATATCGGTTTGGGTGTAAGAAAAAATATGCCCGATATGTAAAGAACCAGAGACCGTCGGTGGGGGCGTATCAATGGCAAAAATCTTTGCCCGTGGAACATTTTGATTAAAAGTATAGGTGTGGGCGTTTTCCCAATAATTCATACACCGAGATTCAATTTCAAAGGCGTTAAATTTAGCATCTAAGCCCAAGGTTTCTTTATAAGTTGTCATCTTTCATCCTTTTTGCAAAAATTTTTCTTACCATACGCCCCTTTTTCATAAAAAGCAATGAAAAAAGTCAGGGAAAATTTTTTTTAAGGTTTCCTTTAAAAGAAAAAAAAGGCGCATGCAAAAAAAACTTGCACTTTAATCAAAAAAAGAGTACAATAACCCCTGTCGTTGTTAAAACGGCAAATTCACATGCGGTCTTTAAGGGCGTCAAAGCTCTTTCCGGTGTAGGTAACTATATCATTTGGATCGCAGAGGTTTAACCGGAAAATGAAAGGATAAAAATGACTCTTCCGACAATTACAATGCGTCAGCTGATTGAAGCAGGTGTGCATTTTGGGCATAATGCCCGGCGCTGGAATCCTAAAATGGCCCCTTATATCTATGGGACACGGGATGGGATTCATATTTTAGATTTAACGCAAACTGTCCCCGTTTTGTATCGGGCATTAGAGGCTTTGAAAGAAGTCGCCGCCAAGGGGGGAAAGGTTTTGTTTGTGGCTTCTAAACCGCAAGCCCAAGAGATTGTGGCAGAAGCGGCAAAAAGCTGTGGCCAATATTATGTGAACCACCGGTGGCTTGGGGGGATGTTAACCAACTGGAAAACCATTTCCACGAGCATTAAGCGTTTGAAAGAATTGGATAAGAAATTTGAAGAAAACGCTTTGGATGGTTTAACCAAGAAAGAAAAATTGAATTTATCTCGGGAACGGGAAAAGTTAACGGCTGTTTTGGGCGGTATTCAAGATATGAATGGACGCCCCGATATGGTGTTTGTGATTGATGTCCCTAAAGAATCCTTGGCCGTGACAGAGGCTAAACGCCTAAATATCCCTGTGGTGGCAATTTGTGATTCTAATGCCAATCCAGATGGAATTGCTTACCCAATTCCTGGGAATGACGATGCTATTAAGGCGATTCGTCTTTATTGTTCCTTGGTTTCATCCGCTATTTTGGAAGGGATTCAAGCCGAATTAAAATCCCAAGGGGTTGATTTAGGCCAAGTGGAACAAATTGAAGAAACTGTTCTAGAAGAAACTGCCCCCGTGCAGGAATAATAAAATAAGGGGGGAGAGGGGGCTCCCCTTTTTTTGAAAAAAGGAGAATCTATGGAAATTACAGCTGGACTTGTTAAAGAACTGCGTGAAAAAACGGGCGCAGGGATGATGGAATGCAAAAAAGCCTTGACGGAAGTTAATGGTAATTTGGAAGATGCTATTGACTATTTGCGTAAAAAAGGGCTTTCTGTGGCGGCTAAAAAATCTGGCCGGATTGCCTCACAGGGACTTGTCGGGGTTAAGACAAGTGGGAAAAAAGGAACGGTGTTGGAACTCAATTCTGAAACCGATTTCGTGGCTAGAAACGAAGAATTCCAAAATTTTGTACGTGATGTTTTGACCTTAGCTGAAGAAAATGCTGGGGATATAGAGGCCGTTAAAAAAGCCGTTTTGAATGGAAAAACGGTGGAAGAAACATTAACCGCTTTGATTGCTAAAATCGGTGAAAATATGAATTTGCGCCGGACACAACAAATCGCAGTAGATCAAGGGGTGGTAACCTCTTATGTTCACACGGCAGCGGCCCCGAATTTAGGACGTATCGGCGTTTTGGTTGGTGTTGAAAGTACTGGGAAAGAAGAAGTTTTACAAGAACTTGGTAAAAAAATTGCGATGCATATTGCGGCTTCTGCTCCTAAATTTTTGGACATCGCTGATGTGGATGAAGCTTCTTTAACCCGTGAAAAGAACGTGTTAATGGAACAAGCTAGGGCCTCAGGTAAACCAGAAGCCATCATTGAAAAAATGATTGAAGGGCGGATTCGGAAGTATTATGAAGAAGTTGTTCTTTTGGAACAACCCTTTATTATGGATGCCGATAAAAAAGTTCGTCAGATTGTGGCAGATGCTGAAAAAGAAGCTGGTGCCCCTGTTAAAATCAAGGCGTTTGTTAGCTATGTTTTAGGGGATGGTCTTGAAAAGAAAGAAGAAAACTTTGCCGAAGAAGTAAATAAACAACTTGGTAAATAATTTTCTAAATAAAACAAAAAGCGGGGTTTTAGCCCCGCTTTTTTTATTTATAAAGGGGATCATTGATGTGTGTTAAATGATCATGTTCTATGGCTTTGGCAATTTTTAAGTAACGACAAAAGGCTAAATTCATGGCATAAGAAAATCCCCAAAAACCATTGAAACAATGGCGTTTTATAAAATAGTAAATAAAAAATTGCCTAGGGAATTCTGTGATGAGCCGTAAAAGGGAATAATGTCTTCCTTTTTTTAAAGCAGTTTTTTGAACTTCATCTGAATAATAATTTAGTTTGCGGATATGATGTGAAATCCCCTGATAGGAATAATGATAAACCAATCCCTTAAAGCCCCCTAAGGGGGTGTTCTTGTCAAAGCATAGGCGATCTTCCGTCAGGGCTTTTGCTGGCATCTTGGCCGCGTTTTTATGATAAAACCGTGGAATATAGTATTTTTTGACCAGAGTATTTGGTTTTTTGAATCCGGGAAACATATCGGCAATGTACAGGCAATAAATCTGAAAGCGTGGCGTACTTTTTTTTAGTTCTAGAATTTCTTTGATAAGATCGGGGGATAAGGTTTCATCGGCATCTAATTGTAAACGCCAATCGTATTGACATAAACTTTCGGCAAAAGCTTTCTGGGCGGCATAACTTTCCCAAGGATGGTGAGTAAATTTTGCCCCATATTTTAAAGCAATATCTTTTGTTTTATCCGTGGAACCACTATCTATGATAATGATTTCATCTGCAATTTGATGGATGGCTTTTAAGGTGCGTTCAAGACGTTTTTCTTCGTTACAAGTAACCATATAGACCGATAATTTGAACATAAAAATCCCTTTCATTTTTAATCTTATATTTTAGCATACAGTTTTTTCTGGATTTGACAAGTAAAAGAAAAGGGGTATACTTCGGGTATGGCACGTAAACTATCAACCATAAGGATTCTGATCCTATTATTTGTTTCATTTTTTAAAATTGCCCTGTTCGTCGTAGGGGGGGGATTGGCTATGGTGCCGGTTATAGAAGATGTTTTTGTTCGGGAAAAAAAGCTGTTAAAAGAAAAAGATATCTTGGATATGATTGCTATTATGCAGACTATGCCAGGGATGTTGGCTGTGAACGCTGCAATTTGTGTGGGGTACAAGTTAGCGGGTTTAAAGGGGGCCGTTGTTTCGGTGATAGGGGTGATTATGCCTTCAATTGCTATCATTATGTTAATTGCGGCGTTATTTATGAATTTGGATGTCAAGAATCCCCATATATTGATGATGTTTTCTTGTGTCAGGGCTTGTGTGGTGGCGGTTTTTTTAGGAACGGCTTATCGGCTTTTTAAAAATGCCGTTCATTCTTTGTTTGATTATGTCTTTTTGGTTGGATTTGTCGTGGCTTTAATGTGCGGAGTTTCCCAAATTAAATTGATTTTATTGTCTATGCCGATTGGGTGGGGGTATGTACTCTATTGGCGTTTTAGAATGAGGCGTAAATGACATTATTGGCCTTATATTTTCAATTTTTTAAATTTGGTTCTTTGGCTTTTGGGGGTGGATACACGATTTTCCCCTTATTGTTTGATACATTTGTGACAAAAACTCAGATGTTTACAGCTGATGCTTTTGGGAATTTGGTTTCTATTGCCCAAATGACCCCAGGACCTGTCACGATTAATGTGGCGACCTTTGTTGGGTTTCTTAAAGGAGGGGCTTGGGCATCTATTATTGCAAGTTTAGGCCTTATTTCACCTTCCCTTATTTTTACGGGATTGGCTCTATTTTTAATGAAAAAATATCGTAACAGTTGGTTCGTTCAGGGATTTTTAAAAGGGGCCCATTTAGTGGCATTGATTATGATCTTATATACCATTGTTTTATTTATGAATATGTCTATTTTCCCAGAACCTTGGCCCCTTTCTGATATTTTTAAAACGATTACTTCTGGATATTTTGTGGGGCCAAAAGGTTATCATGTCAATTGGTTGGAATTAGCCGTGGTGATCGTGGCGTTTATTCTGATGCAAAAGAAAATCCCCGTGACACGTTTATTGCTGGGGGCGGCATTGTTTGGTTTGGGGATTAGTTTCCTTTAAATAATAATTGATTTTTGGCTAAAATGATGCTAAATTAGAGGCGTTTTTAAGGATCAAGAATGAATAATATGCTAGCGATTGCATCTGGAAACACAGGGACAGATAACCAGTTAAGAGGCATGATTTTGACTTATTATGCTGAGGGTTCGGGAAAAGCTCCTGTCCCTGTTACTAGGGATTTACTTCTTAAAACTGCAGACGGGGAAATCATTCGCTCTGAGAATTTTAGCTCTTTTGAAGAGTATCGTAAGGCCCTTGACTTGAGTATACGGGAATATTTAAAAAAGGGAGGGGCAATACCTGATTTTGTTATCTTGCCGTTTGAACACAGTACCAAGGATGAAGAAAAAAATGTAGATAATCTGTCTTATTTGGTAAAAGAAGCTTTTCAACAGTATGGAGCACAGGTAAAAACAATCGTTATAGCTAGTCGCTTATATGATTATAAATATGTTGATTATATTAACGTTGGTGAACATCTGTTAACCGAAGGTGATTTGACTTTATTGAAATCAAATAAGAACTTAGAAGAAAGGGTTGTTAGGACAATAGGGGTTCCAAGTAATATATCTCGTCTGAGCATTGGTGCTTTATGTGAAGATTTGGAAAGAAAATCTCAACAAGAAGGGTTTGAAAATCCTTTGAATAAATATAAGGGGAAAAAAGTTGCCCTTTTTTCTTTGGGCGGAATAACAGCTGATAATGCTATTCAATTTGGCTTAGAAGACGGTCAAAGATTGATTCAAGCTGCTCAAAAAATCAAAGAAAATGGCTATGAAATTGTTTTTACGAACAGCCCGCGTACCCCTAATAATATTACAGATTATTTGTGTTGGCAGTGTAAAAAATTGGGGATGGATTTTTATAACTCTAAAAAGATCGCACAATCTTCTCAAGAAAAAGAAAATTTCAGATTTTATACAGGAATGTATGAAGAACAGTTTTTGTCACAAGCGCAACAATATGGAAATATTTATCCAGCTATTTTGAAATATTGTACGTTTGTTGTGAATACACATGACAGTTTTTCTTATACATCAGATAGTGCGGCTATAGGTATTCCGAGTGTGGTTTATACGGGGAATGCGATTGATGAAAGACGAAAAGATTGCATTAAACTATACGATGTTTGCCATGAAAAGGGATATGTTTTAAACCTTAGTGAAGCCGTGAAATTAGTGCAAGAAAGCAAAAGTATTCAAACAAAGAAAATGGAAAATGTTGCTACTCAAATAATCCAAGGTTTAGGTGTAGGACGTATATCTATGAGGATCAATAGTTCCCAAAATACTTTATAGAAATTCCCAAAAAAGTAGTTGACAAAAATAAAATATATATTACAATCTAAGGCATGGTTTGAATAAGGAGGCGCCGATGGATATTAGCTTTCGAAAAAGCCCATACCCTTTCACGAAAGGGACTGCCTTCTTGAGCCCTTGTATGATTCCCTTGTCAAAAGGGAATTTTTTTTATCTTGTTTACTGAAAAGGAGTGCGTAAATGTCTAAGATGTTATTTTTAGATAGAGATGGCCCTATTAACATAGTTGGCCCCAAAGGTTTTGTTCATAAGCCAGAGTATTTTCATTTTACCGATGGTATTTTTGATGTCTGTCATGAAGCACTGGCCAAGGATTATCGGATTGTGGTGATTACTAACCAAACAGGAATAGGTCTTAAGGATTATACCGAAAAAGATATGGAAGAAGTACATAATTATATGAAGGATGAATTTAGAAAAGAAGGAATTAGAATTTCTGATATCTTTTACACAAAGTACCCGACTTCTCAAAACAGAAAACCTAGCCCAGGTATGTTTTTGTTGGCCAAAGAAAAGTATGAACTTAGCCACGAAGATATGTTTGCATCGGTGGCAATCGGGGATCGTAAAAAGGATGCTCAAGCGGCTTTGTGTGCTGGGGTTGGTCGGGTTGTATATTATCAAACGAGTAAAGCAATTGATGAAGAAGGCCGTATTGTTGATCGTTATCCCGAAGATTCAAAGGCGGAATTAGAAGAACTAACCGAAGACTTTAGAACTCTTGCCATTCTTGGTCACTTAATACGGGCAGGGGGACAATCGGAACCCGTAGTGATTGAACCCAAATTGCTTGCCCGACAGGCCCCAAAGATGAAAATTATTCAAGATTATGAACAGATTCGGGGCCGATTATAAGGACTTTGTAAAATTGCGGCATGGCTTTCTAAAATTAGAAAACCATGTTTTTTAAAAAACTTGACATATTTTTGAAAATACTGTACACTTGTTGTTAACAAGGATGTGGATATGGCAGATACGAATTTTAAACTTTATGTTCCTGAAGGTGCACGGAAAATAGCTTGCAGATTTCGGTTACCAAGTGTAGGGGAAAAAAGGCCCCCTTTGATGATTATGGCAACGGGGTTGTATTCCTATATGGATAAGGAATCTCAAGAAACTGTGGCACAGCGATATTTGGGGGCAGGGTTTGCGGTTTTACAATTTAATTTTATGGGGCATGGTTATCCCCCTTATAAAAGTGATGGGGATATCAAAGACATTACCTTGTCTTCCAGTATCAATGACTTGACGGTGGTTTGGAATTATTCTAGACAGTTATCCGAGGTTGTGAATACAGATCATACTGTGCTACAGGCCACTAGCTATGGTGCTCTAACGGCTATGATGGCTGAAGAACAGGGGAAAATTGCCCCCGAAGCCATGATTTCAATTGCCCCGTATTCTTTTTATAAACTCAAACCTTGGGCGTTACCGTTGTCTATCGTGGGACATATACTTCCAAATGAGGTCAAAAAGGCATTACATTTTAATATTCCTGTAAAACTATTAGATGATTTTAGGGAAAATCATCCAAACGCTTTAAAAAAGAAGGGGTTTATGGGTAATACGGCCATTCATTTTTTTGTAGGGGAAGATGATAAAATTTCTTCTGCGGAAACTGTCAAAAGTTGGACGAATATGATTAATTATGATGCCGATATAGGGTATCCTGGTGGTCGCCAAGCTCATTATACAATTTACCCAGGGGTTAAACATTTTTATATGCCTGAGGAAGTTGGGGAAGATATCTTTAGAACATCTTTACGTTTTGTGAAAACAGTTGCAGCACAATCGGAAATGAGAAAAGGGGTCACTGCCCGTTTACAAGAACGTCATGTTTAAAAATGGGTTGCTGTTGTGGAAAAATGGCCATATTTAAAAAACTTTTTAAAGTATGAACTAAGATTTTCACTCTTTCCCTTTAAAAAAAGGACTTTTGTACTTTTATAAGTATCTATTATCTAGTTGTTTTAGAATACATACTAAAAAATCCTTGCACAAGACAGGGAAAAGAATTATTCTACCGCCTGTGTTATTGATAAGGAGTTTATGATGAAAAAAATTATCTTAATGAGTGCATTATTGATGGCTAGTTCTACTGTATTGGCTCAAGTTGCTGGTGGATTTGAAGGACCGAGAGTCGGGGCGGCTATTACCGTGCAACAAGCTTTAAAAAAAGCCGATGATACTCACGTCATCTTGCAGGGGCATATTGTGAACAGTCTTGGGGATGAAAAATATACCTTTAAAGATGCAACTGGGGAAGTTATCGTTGAAATTGATAATGAAGATTGGCATGGTCTAAAAGTGACCCCAGAAGATACGGTGGAAATCGCTGGGGATGTTGATAAAGAAATGTTTAAACAGACGAAGATTGATGTTGATTCTATCAG
>JBGUXS010000061.1:0-1771 GCA_045118155.1 Alphaproteobacteria bacterium
ACATGAAAGGCCTTATTTTACGGTTAGTGGGGCCGTCCTTTCTGTGGAAAAGAGGTCTTGCTTCGTAATATTCGGGCTTCAAAAAAAAGCCCTCATAAACTTCGCTTCGGTCACTCGTTTTCTACGGCTCGCCACGGGGCGTTTGCACTTCCTGGCTCACACAAGAAAACTTCGCCAATTTCATAAAAAACAACCATTTCGGGTTGTTTTTTATTTCATTGCCCTAATCGTGTCGCCTAGGAAACCACAAGAGGGAACAGGCATGCGCCGGTCAAGGGGGTGACGAAAAAAACGATCAACAAATACAAGTGGATGACAACAGAAAAAAAATATGCTATGATGGAACCATCAAGGAGGGGTCATGGCGTATCAACCTTTGGAACAAACATGTGATACCAACGTTTTAAAAACGATTTGGGCATGGCAAAATTTTTTATTACATACCCGACGTTTGTCAGAACTCACCACGGCGGCGTATCTAAGCGACCTGCACGAAGTGTTTTCGTTTTTAAAAGACCACCTAGACACCCCCATGACATTTTACGTTTTGGAACACTTAACCGTCACAGATCTCAGGGCGTTTTTGGCGTTTGAAACCAAAGACAACAAGGCCCGCACCTCTATTGCTAGACATTTTTCGGCCTTAAGGAATTTCTTTAAATTTTTAGATGCGCAAAACATTTTACAAAACAGCGCGGTACGATCTTTAACCATTGCGGGGATTCCCAAAATCCTTCCCAGACCCTTAAGTGAAGATCACGCTTTTCAATTTTTAGAAATGGCGAAAAAACAAGCACGCCTGCCTTGGCAACGACATCGCGATGTAGCCTTGTACACGTTGTTGTATGGATGTGGCTTGCGTTTATCCGAAGCGTTAAACTTAAACATTGGGGATGTGCCGTTAACGGCGGATTTTTTACGCATCGTTGGGAAAGGGAAAAAAGAACGCTTGGTCCCCCTGTTACCGTTTGTGAAAAAAGTGTTGGCCCTTTACTTGAAAGACCGAGAAAACGATTCCAAAACCGCCCCTTTGTTCATTGGCAATCGCGGGGAACGGATTAACCCCGGCGTGGTACAGCGGGATGTCCGCAAAATTCGTTATGCCCTGCAACTCCCCGATTCCGTAACGCCCCATGCTTTACGGCACAGTTTTGCCACCCATATTCTGGAAGCCAGTGGCGATCTAAAAGCGGTGCAAGAATTGTTGGGGCATAAGTCCCTAACGGCAACTCAGCGGTACACCGAAATCACAATGACGCATCTTGAAAAGGTGTACAACAAAGCCCACCCCCGCGCCAAAAAGTAAGAGGTCATCCCCCAAAGGATTTACCCGGCGTGGTTCGTATTATCATGTTGTGGGTCGGGGGATTGTGTTGCCACCACCAAGGGGGGAATAGGTTGCCTTTTTTGGACGGCCCGTAATAAAGATAAAATAGCAATGAACTTTTTCTTATCTGCCACGCACGTTGCTAAATGAAAGACGGTTAAGCCCTGCGCATCTTTTTGTGTCAAATAGTCATCATAGTATTTTTTTCTATCTTCCGTTTCTAAACGGTATCGTTGTTTTACAATACCATCCCCATAAGTGGGGGTATTCAAGGCAGCAATATCTGCATTTTCTTGGCGTTCTTGCAAGGCCCTTAAAAGAAGTTGAACCGTTTCGGTATGTCCTTAGACCGCAGGACCCCCTTAACGCCAAGGGGGCACACGCATTTTTTAGGGCAATTTGAAGGCCCCTTGACACATCGCTTGAAAGCGATGTGAGGGGTGA
>JBGUXS010000062.1:0-4924 GCA_045118155.1 Alphaproteobacteria bacterium
GGATGCGGATAAAGAATCGTTCTTGCGATCGGCGACATCCTTGATTCAAACGATAGGGCGGGCGGCGCGTCACCCCGAAGGGCGGGTTATTTTATACGCCGACACGATTACCAAATCTATGAAAGTGGCATTGGATGAAACAGCAAGTCGCCGGGAAAAACAAATGCGTTTCAATGTCGAACATCATATTACCCCGAAAGGGATTCAAAAAGAAATTCCGGATATCTTAAAAGACCTTCAAGTTGATATGCCGGTGGAAGAACAAACGGCAGAACTTGAAGTGATTGAAGATATCGCAAAAACCATTAAAGATTTACAAAAACAAATGTATCATGCGGCGGAAAATCTTGAATTTGAGAAAGCCGCCGCCTTCCGGGATAAAATCAAGCGGTTGCAAGAGATGGAATTGAAGTTTTAGAACCCTTTACAAAAAAGGATATATGTGTTATCCTCAAAGGAGTATAATTCAAATTGAGGAACGTTTTATGGATATTGAGGATACACTAAAAATTATGCTTAAGGGGGCTGTGGATCATACACCGCAGACGGAAATTATTGAAAAACTCACTAAAGTTCAAAAAGAAAATAGACCATTAAAAATTAAATTAGGTTTAGACCCGTCGGCCCCGGATATTCATTTAGGGCATACCGTTGTTTTAAGAAAAATAAAGCAACTTCAAGATTTGGGGCATCAAGCCGTTATCGTTATTGGGGATTTTACTGGGATGATTGGAGACCCCACGGGAAAAAGCAAAACCCGTAAACAGCTTTCTAAGGAACAAGTTAAACAAAATGCACTAACTTATCAGACACAGATTTTTAAAATTTTAAATCCTAAACAAACAATTGTGCGTTATAACAGTGAATGGTTAGAAAAACTAACTTTTAAAGATGTGATAGAACTGGCAGCTAAAACAACAGTGGCCCGTATGTTGGAACGGGATGATTTCCAGAAAAGATATACCCATAATCAACCTATTTCAGTACACGAATTTTTCTATCCATTGATGCAAGCTTATGATTCGGTGGCCTTAGAGGCGGATTTAGAATTAGGTGGAACAGACCAAACCTTTAATATCTTAATGGGGCGATCTATTCAACGAGATTTTGGTCAAGATCCCCAAATCGTCTTATTCATGCCTTTGCTGGAAGGGATAGATGGCGTTGAAAAAATGAGTAAAAGCTTGGGGAATTATATTGGGATTGATGAACCTGCCCCAGTTATGTATGAAAAGGTGATGAAAATACCAGATGAGATGATTCTAAAATATTATGAATTGGTGACAGATGTTCATCCGGATGCGATTGCAAAGATAAAACAACGTCTTGATAGCGGAGAAAATCCGCGGGACATCAAAATGGAACTGGCTAAAGAAATCACTTGTTTATATCATGGATTGGACACTGCTGAGAAGGCGGAAACATCTTTTAAAATGGCCTATCAACAACAGCAAATTCCCGAAGATGCCCCCGTTTTAGAAATTGTTCAAGCAGGATCAGATAACGGACAAACTTTGATAGAAACCTTGATGACAAGTGGAAAATATAAATCTAAATCCGAAATCCGTAGGTTGTTTGTGCAAGGGGCTGTAAAGATTGAGGGGGAACGGATAACAGATTTGCAAGCTGTTCCTATCCTTGTGTCGGGTATGGTTATTCAAGTAGGGAAAGGGGCGTTCTATCGCCTACGATAGAAAGAAAAACACTTGACGGTAAGGTGAAAAAAGGGTATCCTGACAGTATGAAAAAGCTGTTAGGTCTTTATTTTTATCTCTTTTCCATTTGGGTGAAGTTCCCCCAAAAAATTCGGTTCGTTTTGGTCGGGGGCTGGAACTTTGTGGTGGCGTATGTGCTGTTTGTCCTATTCTTCAAAGCCCTTGGGGAAGAGGCCGAACAAACGGCACTTTTGCTTTCGTTTTTAGCCTCTACTTTTCACAGTTATTTTACCCAAAAGTTTTTTGTGTTCCTAACTAAGGGGCGGTATGTGGCGGAATACCTAAAATGCTTGATGTCATGGGTGATTGGCTATTTTGAAAATGCCCTTTTGTTGGATTTAGGAACACGTGTCTTAGGATTGAATCCCTATATGGTGCAATTTGTGGCACAAGTGCTTGTCGCCATTGGGGGGTATTTACTTTTAAAATATTTTGCATTTCACGTGCGCGTGCAAAAAAAGGAGGGTGCATGAGTATCTTACCTGTGTTTGAAGTGCCGGAACAAGTTTTACGGGAAAAAGCACTCCCTATTAAAAAAATCACAACCGAAATCAAACAACTTTTAGACGATATGATGGCTACAATGTATGCCAAAAATGGGGTGGGCTTGTCGGGAAATCAAGTGGGTAAACGCCTGCGTGTCGTGGTGGTAGATTGCCGGGATGACGATGATAATCCTTTACCTTATAAGCTTGTCAACCCCGTGATTACGTATAAATCCACAGAAACGGTGCTTCATTCCGAAGGATGCTTGTCGGTGCCACGGGAATACGCAGATGTAGAACGGGCCGCCGAAGTAGAAGTGAGTTACTTAAATGAAAATGGGGTGCAAAAAACCTTACGGGCAACGGGGTTGCTGGCCATTGCCTTGCAACATGAAATTGACCATCTAGATGGGATTTTATTTATTGATTACTTGTCGCCTTTTAAGCGTAAACGCCTGTTACAACACCTTGAAAAACGGCGGAAAAAGGAAGGGTGTGTATGAAGCTTGTTTTTATGGGAACGCCGGACTTTGCGGTGCCGGTGCTCAGGGCGCTGATGGGGGAACATGAAGTGGTCGCGGTTTACACACAAGCCCCAAAACCCGCCGGACACGGGATGAAGCTGACCAAAAGTCCGGTGCAGGTTCAAGCCGAACAAGCGGGTATTCCAATTGAAACCCCTAAGACTTTACGGGATATGGGGGTGCAAGAGGCCTTAAAAACGTATCAACCCGAAGCCATTATCGTGTGCGCTTATGGCTTGATTTTACCACAGGCCGTTTTGGATATACCCCCAAAAGGGTGTATTAATGTGCATGCTTCCTTGCTCCCACGGTGGCGGGGGGCGGCCCCGATTCAACGGGCGATAGAAGCCGGCGATACCGAAAGTGGCATTACCATTATGCAAATGGATGCCGGGCTAGATACCGGGGATATGTTGGCGGTGCAAAAAGTTAAAATCACCCCAGAGATGACGGGGGGCGAATTGCATGATACCTTGATGAAAATAGGGGGGCCTTTGGTATTGGATGTTTTAAAAAATCCCCTAAACCCTGTTAAACAACCGGAGGTTGGGGCGACTTATGCCCAAAAGATGACGAAAGAAGAAACGGCCTTAGATTGGTCTTTGGATGCAGATGTTTTGGCCCGTAAAATTCGGGCATTTTCCCCGTGGCCCAAGACGTTTTTTATGATGGGGGAAACCCGCCTTTTTGTCTTGGAAGCTGAAGTCATATCTTTGGATAAACCACTGCCCGCGGGAACGGTGTTGGCGGATGGTGTCATTGCTTGTGGGGCGGGGGCAATTAAAATTAAAACCATTCAACGGGCGGGGAAAGCCCCTATGGCTTTTCAAGATTTTTCCCGGGGATTTACGTGGCCAGTGGGGGAACACCTTGCGGTATAAACTGACACTGATGTATGACGGGGCGGGGTTTTCGGGTTGGCAAGCTCAAGACGGTCAAACCACGGTGCAGGGGGTTTTGGAAGATGCTTTTCAAATCGTCTTGCGCCATCCCGTTCAGGTCATAGGTTCGGGACGAACAGATGCCGGGGTTCATGCTTTGGGACAAGTTGCCCATATTGATGTCCCCGAACGTTTGACACAATATCGCATTTTACAAGCTATTAACGCCGTTGTGCGACCACATCCGGTTGTGATGACCCGTTTTCAGAAAGTTTCAGATGATTTTCATGCCCGCTTTTCTGCCCAAGAACGTCAGTATATTTATCGGATTCATAACATGCCGTATCCGCCCATTTTGACCAAAGGCCGGGTATGGCATATCCCGAAAAAATTGGATGTGGGGGCCATGAAACAGGCCGCGGCTTTTTTAATTGGGAAGCATGATTTTTCGGCGTTTCGGGCGGCCGATTGTCAAGCAAGCTCCCCCGTTAAAACCCTAGACGATGTTCAAATTCAACGACGTGGGGAAGAAGTGATTTTTACTTTTAAAGCCCGGTCCTTCTTGTATCATCAAGTCCGGAACATGGTAGGGTCTTTGGTGTATGTGGGCTTAAAAAAATGGACGCCCACGCAATTTAAGGCGATATTTGAAGGATGCGACCGCACCAAAGCGGGCCCCACCGCCCCCGCAGAAGGCTTGTATTTTTCCAAAGTGGTGTTTTAAAAATAGCACTAACCCTGCCCGCCAAGGGTGACGGGATAGGGGAGTAAAAAATATAACAAAATGTAATAAACCCCCTTGCATAATATAACAAAATGTAATAATATACGTTTGGAAGGGGGGAATGATGACACAAAATTCATTTATTTTATACACAAACTACAGGCCTATTGTTGAACTTTTCACAATGGAAGAACGGGGAATGCTCTGGACGGCGATTTTTGATCATGTGGTGGGGGAAGAAAAAATCCTGTTGCCGGACAATGTCAAAATTGCTTTTGAGTTTATTAAAAATCAGCTCAATGTAGATTTAGTCAAATATGAACGAATCGTGGAACGGAATCGTAAAAATGGTCTTAAATTGAAAGAAAAAAACGGAAAGTTTAAAGGGAAAAATACTAACGCAAAACAATTAATAGTTGAAAATCAGACCCACTGGGGGCCAGTGGATCCCAGTGGGTTTTTTGGGATGCCTAATGATAATGATAATGAAAATGATAATGATAATGATAATGATAATGATAATGGGAATGATAATAGGATTGTTAAGGGAAGAAGAAAGGGCTTTGCGTCTTTAGGGGAAATTTTATCCGCAAGC
>JBGUXS010000063.1:0-12512 GCA_045118155.1 Alphaproteobacteria bacterium
TGGGGCACCAAAGCGATGGCCCATAAAATGGATCGGTTGCATGGGTTTTGGAACTTAATTTTTGACCTGTACGATTATCCAGACGACCCACAATTATTGGTTTGGGGCGATTTAGAACATGCCTATATGCAAGCCACCATGGCCGGTGGCCCCTATAATGCTTATTTGGTCTTGGCCGATAAAGATTTAGAAGCCGAAGATTATTTTGCCGCCGAAGATGCGTATCATGAAACATTGGAACCGGTGTATTTACCATCTAGCATCGGGGTTCCTTTTCCAAAAGGAGAATAAGTTTTGGAAATACATAAAAGGAAAATTTTGTTTCCCTTTTGTTATAAGTCCTTACTCTTTACCCTATTTTTATCGTCTTGAAATTTTTGGTTGTTAGGTCAACATCTTCTTAAAACAATGATACTTAGCTTTTTTTTAACGCCACAATTTTAGGGTGCTATTTTTTTACATAAACCAAAGCATTTATACATCTTGGCTAAATCATCTTATCAGGAGACAATAACCCCACTTAACTTCAATCCCTATCTATCGGCTTGTCTTTTGTGGTAATTTTTTTGATATTGAGTGGCCTTTTTTTTCGGGGGAAGTGGATTTTTCTTCTCCTCTTTTTCAAATTTCTGCGTAACCGGCCAACGCATAGCCGACGGGCGCCGTTCTTTTAAAACTTGCCCGAATTCTTTTGCAACAAAGATCTTAAAGGCGGGGAGAGCCTTTTCCTCCAAAGCATAACACATAAAACCAGCTTCATTTTTCACTTGTTCTACCATAAATAATTGATGATCATTTCCTTTAAAAACTTCATCATTCAAAAAAGCTTGCTTTAAAAATTTTTTAGCCATACTTCGTTTAATTTGGTATTTCCTATTTAAATCCGTCGCCGTTAACATTCCAAGACGCAAAGAAGGTTTGAAACATCTTCTTGTCCCCAAAATTGATCTATCATAATGACCTCCTTTGTTATGATCTACTTTGTATGATTGCTTTGAATAGGCATCGGTTGAGTACCCAGTTTTTCTGGCGGAACCGGTTCTTGCCCTTTTTGAGGGCTTTGCAACATCTTTCCAAAACTTTCTTGCACAAAAGATTCAAACCGTTCCAACGCCTCGGGGGCATTAAACATGGCATAACACATTGCCCTCTTGTTTCCAAAAATTCTTTTAAAAAAGGGAAAGCCCTTGTGGGACTTGTTCTTGTCTGGCATCTGTTTTACCAAAGGATATTCCACTTCATCCCCCAAGACGAAAGATGTTTCCTCTTCATAAGCGTATTTTAAATATTTATCCATCTTGGTAGGACTTTTTTGATAATATTCGGATAATTTTTCAGCCGTTAAATTCCAAGGACTTTTATGAATATCATAAATTTCGGCCCTTTTGATCAAAGGGCGATCTGCTATTTTGGCCACAAACTGTTCCAATATGGGGAATGCCTCGGGACACGTCAAGACATTGAAAGAATCCCCCTTCACCGTCTTGATCTTTTTAACTAAGTGATGTTGTTTTCCATCGCCCCCGGTGAACAGAACATTTTCTAGACGGGCCTTCTCCAAACATCTTTCTATTCTAGAGGAACTTTCCAGATACCGCTTGGACAATTCCCCCGCCGTCAACAGTTTATGATGATGCGTATAACCATTTCTCATCTTCATTTCCTTTTAATTAGCGTTCATTTTGTTGTGAACCCTGCGGACCTTGTTCAGATAGTTTCCGCGGCAAATCCTGAGGTTGTTCCGCAACCTTATCGGGAAGCTTACAGAGATTTTCCTTTTCAGAAGATAAATACCGAATTTTTAAAGGTTTCCCAAATTCTTCCATCATAAATTCTGCCAACGCCTCTAACGCCCCGGGTTTTTCCGAAAGCGCTGTTCCAGGTCGCCCTATTTTGGTCACAGACATCACCCGTTCTACCAAGGGATAAACCCCGCCATCGGCCCCTGTAAATTGCTTGTTCTTTTCCAGGGCCCGTTCAAAACATCTCTTAATCCTAACGTGATCAACATGAAACTCTTTGGAAAATTCCCCCACCCGTTTCATCCTAGGCCGAATCGGTGGCAAGGAGGCAGATTTGTCCTTTTTCAAAGGTCTTACAAATTCCTTTTGCATAAAGGCCTTAAATGCCTCTAACGACCCCGGCTTTTCTGAAAGAGCAATCCCTGGCCGACCTGCATTAGTTTCTGCTTTTACCCATTCCACCAGGGGATATTCCTTCCCATCAGTCCCCATGAACGTTTCTTTCTTTTTTAAAGCCTTCAAAAAACCTTTTCCAATCCTGATATGATCCATATGAAATTCTTTGGCTAAGTCTCTCACCCGCTTCATCCCGGGACGAATCATCATGGCATTTTTGGTATTCTGCACTTCCCTGATTTCAACAGACGGAGCTTTTTTAGGCACGAATACTTCCTGCATAAACGTTTCCAACGCCTCTAACGCCCCCGGTTTTTCCGAAAGAACCAGGTTGTGTCGCCTCCACTTAGGGAATTTGACCAGTTCTATCAAAGGGTAAACATGACCATCGGTTCCTATAAACTTTTCTTGCTTTTTAAAAGCCATATGAAAACCTATTTTGATTCTGATCGGTTCAAGTTGAAATTCTTTGGCTAACTCACTCACATGTTTCATCCCGGGACGAACTATCGGGATGTCTTTGATATTCTGCCCCTCTTTGAAGTTATAAAGAATTTCTGCCCACATAAACTTTTCAAAGGCCTCTAAAGCCCCGGGGGTTTCTGAAAGGAACAACATGGGCCGTTTGTGTCCAGGGACCCTTGCCCATTCCACTAAAGGATACTCCTTGCCATCAGGTCCTGTAAATTTTTTCTTCCTTTTAAAAACAGCCCTAAAACCTTCCCGGACCTGAAAGTGGTTGAGATGAAGTTTTTTAGCAACATCAAACGCATCTGCCATTCCCGGACGCACAGTATGTGCCGCCATCCCAATCATCCGATCGTCCACAACACAGGTAAGCGGTTTCCCGAATTCTTCCAGCATAAAGGCATTCAACGCCTCTATAGCCCCTTCTTTTTCCGAAAGGGCTATTCCAGGCCGCCCATTTTTAATAGGTTGCCCCCATTCCACCAAGGGATAAACGTTGCCATCATTTCCCGTAAATTGGTAATTCTTTTTCAAGGCTCTCATAAAAGCCTCTCGGATCCTGATATGGGAAGCATGAAACTGCCGGGCTATATCCATCACGCGTTTCATTCCCGGGCGCATCATCGGAATATCATTACTATTCTTCAGCGTTTTTCCCAAATTTTCTTCCTGTATAAACGCTTTAAATGCTTTCATAGCCCCCGGTTTTTCTGAAAGGAACAACCCCGGCCGTTTCTGTCCCGGGGGGATAACCCGTTCTACCAAAGGATAATCCTTGCCATCATTCCCTTTGAATTTTTTTCCCTGTTTAATGGCAATTTTAAAACACGCCAAAATTTTTGAGGGAGCCATATGAAACATATTACCTACATCTACTGCCCTTTTCATGCCCGGGCGCTTATCCTGGATAGCGGGGCCAAATATAATCGTGTCAAAAACTCTTAAGGGTTTTCCAAATTCTTCCAACATAAATGTATTTAGTGCCTCTATAGCCCCTTCTTTTTCCGAAAGAGCTAAGCCTGGGCGCCCCATTTTCCCGGGTCTGACCCATTCCACCAAAGAATAGGTTTTTCCATCAGCCCCTGTAAATTTTTTATCCTTTTCCTGCGCCTTATAAAAAGCCTCCGTAATTCTGACGTGGGAAGCATGAAATTCCTTAGCTAATTCCTTAACCTTTTTCATCCCTGGTCGTATAACAGGAATCCTATCTGGGGTATTATTTGACATATTAATTCCTTTTCAGTTAACGTTCATAGAGTGACGAAGTTTTGTATCCACCTTTATTAATTCTCGTAAGTTAGCAGCAAACGGGGACCTTGCATCAGTTTCTGTCATTTCAAATCCTTTTAAAAACAAAAATGATTTTGTAAGAATATCATAAAAGTAAAAATTTGTCAAATGTTTTTACAATTTCTTATTAAAAAACTTTTCCAAGTCCTTTTTCCCCAAAAATAGTTTTAGCATTGTAAAAACCCCTAAGGAAGAACAAAAAAATTTCTTGCAAAGTTATTTTTTTTATGATAAGTTCTGCCCCATATAGACTTGTTACTATAAAGTCAGGGGGAAGAAATGACCGATAACAAACAACGAATTGAACAGGAAAAACGCTATGATATCTTTAAAAATATCCATGGGGATTTAATGATTAAAATCCGTGCCCGTATGGATGATATTACAAAGCCATCTTTGGTCTATGATGGCAGCGAACATGCCGTGCTTTACCGCAACGGGGCAAATGCCGTGATTTTAGATTATATTCACTATGGGGTACGCCAAGATTTTTTAAAGGCGCGTCAAATTCTTGTGGTTGAAATGACCGATCAATCCATTGTGCGGGAATATGTCTTACCCGTCCAACAGGTTAAAAAATTACCCTTAGCCCTAGAAGACGTCAACGCATAGAAAAAATTAAGTAAGTAAGAAGAAAGGGATTCTGTTTTGAATCCCTTTTTATATTGATTTTCACCGATATTCTTTCTTATCAAATCGGCGGTGCATCCATAACCATTGGTCGGGATAGCGGGTAATCCACTCTTCAAACAACGCATTCATTTGTTTCATCATCTGCTGCACTTTTTCTTCCGTCGTCCCGGACTTGGGCAAAGGCAGGGGATCTAAAAAATGCGCAACAACCCCTTGGCGTGTCCAAATACCAAAAGCGGGATAAATCGGCACATTGTATTTTAAAGCTAGGTGTGCCACCGCTGGAGCCGTCATTGCGGGCTTCCCGAAAAATGGCACAGCAATCCCTTCGTTTAACTTTTGATCACACAACATCCCAACATACTTCTTTTGTTGTAAAGTTTGTAAAATTAACCGACTGCCCCCAAGACCTTTAGGAATTTTTAACCCCTTTCGTTTTTGAAAGAGCAGTTTTTCCAGCCACGGGTTATTGGCCGGCCGATAAACGGGATTCATTGTTACCCCAATTTGTTGCAACAAGCCCCCAGCCACTTCCCAATTTCCTAAATGAGCCGAAATGACAAAGCCCCCTTTTGGATTGGCTTTTAAGGCCTGAAAACGTTCTTTATCCTTGATTTTAACCACCGTTAAAATCGCCTGAGGCCGGGTCATTGCAATAAATACACGTCCAAAATTGTACCACATCCGGCGCCGAATTTCTTGCCGACGTTTTGGGGACATACCGGGGAAAGCAATCTGTAAATTCCGGTCAGCAATTTGATTGCGCCGGCGACAAAAAATATATCCTAAGCCCCCCAAAGCCCCCCCTATTTTTAGGGCCATTTTTATGGGTAAAATTTTGAAAAGACCAATCAACACGGTCGCCAAAATCCCCACCAATGGGTCTAGAAAAAAGCGTTGTACCCCTGTGCGCCGACCTTGCCGTAAAACTAACCCCGCCATAAAGCCCCCAAAGCTGATAATACTTTTTCTGGTTCATCAAACACAAAATCCCCATCAATCACAACAACTTCTTTTAAAGCCTCGGGCGGTAATTTAACGGCATCTTTGGTGGTTGTGACCATTGTTTTATCCCCAGCTTTTTCTTTCAACGCTTCCCAATCAAAGCGCGTATAGGTGTAATGATCGGGGAAAACATCGGTGCTGATCACATCAAGACCCGCCTCTGTTAACATATTAAAGAATTTTTCGGGTCGTCCTAAGCCCGCAAAAGCCACAATTGATTGATTTTTTAGGGCTTTCATCACATTTGCATTGGGGCAAAACCGTCCCCCAAAAATGGGCAAATTTGGCGCAATTTCCTGCACTTTAGCCGACACCCCCCAGGTATCTGTTCCCACGATAATCACGGCATTGGCCCGTTTTAGCCCCGTTTCAATCGGTTCGCGCAAGGGGCCCGAGGGCAAACATCGCCCATTTCCAAACCCATAGGTTCCATCCACCACCACAAACGAAAAATCTTTTTTTAGTCCTGGATTTTGGAAACCATCATCCATAATCAATAGTGGCGCCCCAAGACGTTCTGCCAACTTTGCCCCTTTGGCCCGTTTTCTATCCACAATTGTTGGGGCTTGTGCCGCCAACAACATCGCTTCATCCCCCACCATAAAAGGCGTATGTTCAGGGGTTACTTGCACATGCTGTACCCGGCTTTGATACCCATGATTTAAGTAAAAATAGGATCGTCCTGCTTGGCTTAATAATTTTCCCAAAGCCAAACAAACCGGTGTTTTTCCTGTGCCACCGACATTGATATTTCCCACACAAATCACGGGAATTTTCGCCTTATAAGACCGACAAAATGCCGACCGCACTTTGGCTAGCCCCCTGTAAATTTTCGCTACGGGGGTCATCAATTTGGCCCGTACACTGGTTTTATCTTGCCAAAATTTAGGTGCTTTCATACAAACTCCTTTTCCTTCAATAACTGATAAACCCTTTCCAAAACATCGGCTTCCTGCGTTGAAAATGCTTTCGCTTTTTGTTGTATCGCTTTCAAATCCTTAGGATGAGATAACCAAAAAGCCACCTTTTCTTGCAACGCCTTAGCATCTGGCACCACCGTTAAAGCCCCAGCTTTTGTTCCCAACGCCACAATTTCCTTAAAGTTAAACGCATGCGGACCAATCACAACGCCCCTAGAAAACCGCATCGGTTCCAGCATATTCTGTCCCCCAAAGGGAATCAGTGACCCCCCAATAAAAACAATAGGCGCTAATTGATAAAACAAACCATATTCCCCAATCGTATCGGCCACATAGACATCTGTTTTTGAGGTAATACCTTGCTTTAAGGAACGCCTAGCCCCCGTCAAATGGTGTTTTTTGATAAGGGCCATAATCTCGCCTGCCCGATTGGGATGGCGGGGACCTAAAATCGTTAGCAAGTTCGGCCACGTCTTTTTCAAGGCCTCATGAATTTTTAAAATCTTTTCTTCTTCCCCACCGTGCGTACTTAAAGCCGACCACACCGGCCGTGTTCCTATGGCGGTGTAAAAATCTTGCAATTCTTGTTTATCAAATGGGGGCAACGGGGCCGCAAACTTTAAGTTCCCCAAGGCATACGTTTTTTGGGCGCTTAAAACTTCCAGGCGCTGTGCATCCAAAGCCGTTTGTCCACACAAAAAAGCAAAAAGATCCAAAATCGGCCGAATAAACCACTTTGCCCCTTGCCACCGCCGAAATGACCTATCTGAAATACGTCCATTGATTAGTCCTAAGGGAATCTTGCGCCGATGAATGGCCGCCAACATATTTGGCCAAAAATCCGATTCAAACCATAACACACATGATGGCCGAAAATGACGCAAAAATCGCCCACAACAAAGGGGAGTATCTAGGGGAATAAAGTGATGAAACGCCCGTTCTGGCAAACGTTTTTTCATCAATTCCGCCGACGTTTTGGTACCGGAAGTCACCATAATATGTACTTTTTTATCTTCAGCCAAAATCCGATGAATGAGTGGCAACATAGACAAACATTCCCCCACACTGGCCCCATGCATCCAAATAAGACGCCCCGCCGGCCTTGGACATCCCCCAAATCCAAGACGTTCTTTCAGGCGTCGTTTTTCTTCTTTCCCCTTGATAATCCGATAGCCAAAAAACAACGGAACAATTGGCAAAGCGGCCCACGACAACCCTTGATAAATCTTTAGTATTTTCATGTGTTCTGCCTTTCTATCCCCATCTTACCCCAAAACAGGGAAAAAGCAAGCCCTGTTTGTTTTTCCTTGCAAAAAAAGAATCCGTTCGTTATGCTGTCTTTTCAGGAGGGATTATGTCCATAACTAATCAACAAAAGACGTTGTCTCAAGGGGGGGCAGAAGCTTTTTTTTCCTTTATTACCCCGTTTATTCCGGCTGACTTACCTGTTGTTTTACGGGGGGATAAAAAAGGATATGCCCTAAGCGTTAACGGGGAAGAATTGGCGTTACCAGCGACCCTTGACGTTATTCAAGCCTGGATAAAACAACAAGACAAAGCCCCTAAAAATTTGATATATGCTGACTATACCCTAGATCAAGCCCATCGTAAACTGTTTTCCTTAAAAGGGGAAGAAATTTCCTTAACGGAAAAAGAAACCCTGTTGCTTGGCTTATTTTTCCAACATGTGGGAAAGGTGTTTTCCAAAAAAGACTTGCTGACTGATGTATGGGGATGGGTAGAAGAAGTACAAACCCATACGATTGAAAGTCATATCTATGCCTTACGTCAAAAATGCCCCGATTTGCCAATTACCGCCGGTGCAGAAGGATATTATCTTCCCCCCCAATAAAGTTCTTGTCAACTTCTGTTTTTTGTGTCAAAATCCCCCCAGAAACTTAAAATTGAAAGGATTTACAATGCGTCATTTAATCATCACAGCGGGGCTTTTTGCTGTTTTAGCGGCCTGTTCTAATTTATCTAAATACACGGCCGCCGATGCCAACGCGTCGGCAAAAACAAAAATGCGCGCCTGTATGTTGCAAGAGGCCAATTCTAAATTCCAAGCCGGTACTTTATTCGCCAAGGGCTTAACCGCCACCGCCAATGAATTGGTGACCACCTGCGCCAAAAAGTTGGCAATAGAATCCACCGGTATTACATCCGAAAATCAGACATTAGCAAAAAATATTATTACCAATTTCCAAAATATGGGTACCGAATAAGTTTTTTCTTTCGCTTAACACACAAACAAAGCGGGGCTTTTAAGCCCCGTTTTGTTTTACAGACTCTTAAAAATCTTTGTAAAAAAACCTGTTATAGATTTTGGTTGTACCACCACCGATTTCGGTTGTTGGGGCGCTTCAGGAACTGGATACTCTGGCGCATTTTGAAGAAACCAGGGAATATTTTCAGTAACAACAACCTTCTTCAATCCAAACGGGTCATCGTCTTCTGGTTCAATTTGAACACTTTTTAAGCCAAACGGATCATCATCCACGGGTTTGTTAAACCAATCATCTAGGTTCCTGATCTCATCATCTTTTTTTTGTGTCAATTCTTTTCCCTTTCATAAAAAATAAATATCTACCTTTTTTTTAGGACGAGTTTTTAACGCCATTCTTTTTTAAAAAATTGTTACGTATTTTTTTATCTAGAATACCCGCCTTGTATAGGTCCTGCCACAGGGGCTTTTTTCGGTTCTTGTTTGGCCTGTTCTAACAGGGCCTTTACCCCATTTTTATCCCCGAAACTGATGTAATCAAAGGGCGTGTGTCCCCGACGATCTGTGGCATTCACATTTGCACCAAAGATAATTAATTCTTGCACAACAGCGGGATTCCCGGCCCTGACCGCCATCATCAATGGGGTTGAACCATACTTATCCGCGGCATTTACGTCATTTCTTGCCGCCAAAGCCATCCGCACACAAGCTAGGCTTCCAGAGGTCGCCGCTTCCATTAAAACCGTCCGGCCATATCTATCTTTGGCATTCATATTACCCCCTGCTTCCGTCAGAGCCTGCATGATTTTTGCTGCCCCACCATGGGCCGCTTGCAATAAGGGGGTATTGCCATATTCATCTGTTACGTTCACATCCGCCCCTGCATCTATCAAGACTTGCACCCCAGCAACATTTTTAGATTGTACCGCCTTTAATAAGGGGCTTTTGCCTCGCCGATCCTGTGTATTAACCCGACAACCCATCAACAATAAAGTCCGTAAACATTCGGGATTTCCTGACTTAGCCGCTTCGCTTAAGGGGGTACATCCATCATCATCAATCACATTGATATCGGCCCCCGCCATTAACAAAGACCGTACTAGTTCCGGTTTCCCATACACAGCTACTTCCATCAGGGCAGTTCGGCCATGATGATCTGTCACCTTCACATTTGCCCCAGCTTTTATCAATTCCTGGATACAACTAGGATTTAATCTCCTAGCCGCTTCTATTAAAGCGGTTCGGCCCATTTCATTTTGGGCTTCAATATCTTCCCCAGCTTGCAACAATAAGTTGATACATTCTGCTTGTCCCGTTCTAGCCGCCATCATCAAAGCCGTGTCCCCATACACATCTTGTCCCCCCGTGGGAGCACCAGCTTCCAATACCAAGCGGATACATTCCGGATTTCCCGAAGAAGCTGCGCACATCAAAACAGACTTTTTCGTATGAGTTAGGGCTTTGACATCGGCCCCAACTTGCATTAACATTCGCATAGATTTTGGGTGACCATTTTTAGCCGCTTCCATTAAAGCCGTTCGCCCAGAAGAATCATGGGCATTGACATTATCCCCCCGTTCTATCAGATCTAACAACACCCCCAAAGTCCCGTGTTTTGCCATTTCCATCAAAGGGGTACGTCTTTCAAAATTGACCCTATTCACATCGGCCCCGTGTTCTAATAACACAGATATCATTTCATCTTGATCCTGAACAGCCGCCCATTGCACGGGCGTATTTTTAAGCGTATCTAAAGCATTGACATCCGCCCCAGAACGCAACAGTTCCCGAACCATCCACACGTTTTTAGATTGTACTGCCCGCGTTAAAAAAGGGGTCCCTTTGCTATCCGCCGCATTCACATCTGCCCCTGCCACAATGGCCGAATGCAAGGCATCCATTTCCCCTGATTCAATAGCCTGCAACAAAAAGTGTGTCATCTTGGGATCAGGATCTGGCGCCCCCAAAACCAAAACTCCCCCCGCAGGAACAGTATTTTCGGCGGTTTTTCCATGTGTTCCCCCCACTAATGCCGCCATTAAACATAACGTCTGAAGTATTTTATAAGCTGTTGTTTTCTGTTTCATGTCAATCCTTTTTAAAAAGAAATAAAACCGGCCAAGCTTGGGCTAGTCCGTGTGCATAAGGGACAAGATACCACATTTTTATTATTTTGTCAAGCATTTTTATTATCTTGCATCTATTTTTCAACAAGAACAGTTGTTTGGAAAATTAAGAGAAAAATCTTACACCCCCTGATTAAAAATAGAAGCCACCAAGTCCCAGTAGGAACCAGTGTTTTTTTAAAAATGCTTAATGATTATAGGGATTATTAAGGGGAAGAAGAAAAAAAGTGTAAAAACACTCCTTTATTTTTCACGAGAAATCCCCTTAAATCCTTGTCTATCAACTCTCAGAGGAATATTAGGATCCACTTTCCCCATTGAGTTTATAGAACATATATCTGAATAAGTCCGTAGAGGAACACCTTTAACTTCAGGTGGTTGTTCTTCAGCGGCCGACCATTTAATTATCCTTGTTCCATTTCCCTTTTTAGCTGCCTTTTCATCCCAAGGATATTCGTCTTCTAGGGTAATATTGCCATAAGGACACACATAAGTACTTTCTATTCTTTTATACTTCTTCCCTTCTTTTTCATAAATTTCACTGGAAGATTTTGCGCAAGGCATAGGCCTTTGATGTTCTTCAAACCCATTTCCATAAGCACTGTGAATACACTCAATAATTTGTGGTTCACAGCCATCAAAATATATTCTGATCTCCCCATCCGACACTATCCTTCCATTCCAAATAGTCGGGGAGTCAAACGTACGCGATATACAAACAACGCTAATACCTTCACTTCCGTGCATTTTTTCCTTCTTTATTTAAAACAAATAAGTGATCCTAAATTTTAGTCTATTTTATCAGGCTTTAAAAAAATTGTCAAGTATTTTTATGCAAACCCATATCAACACAATCTGTGATTGAAAATTAAACCCAGTGGTTTTTTTGGGATGCCTAATGATAATGATAATGATAATGATAATGATAATGAAAATGAAAATGTAAATGTAAATGAAAATAAAAATGATAATGAGAATGATAATAGGGATTATTAAAGGGGAAGAAGAAAGAGGGGGCTTTGTTGTGTATGTTCTGTCGCCCCCTCTTTCTTTTCCCCTAAAAGTGATAATGCCATGAGATAAAAATGTATCTGCGCAAGACAGAGCTAAAACAAAGTTCACCCCTCCTTTTCGCCAGAAAACGTTAGGGGCCTTCCGTTTGTTCAAGAGGATGTAAAACCTCGTTGATATAGGGAATTACTTTATTTTGAGACAAAATGAAGATTCCTTGACGCCCCTTTCAGGGGCGAGGAATGACATAAAAAAAGGGATAGTGGATGGGGTTCGCAAGGGGTGACATGTTTGATGTGTTTGTTTATAAAGGAACAGGGGAATTAGCATAAAAAGCGAGAAAAACCCTTGCTTTTCGTTCCGTTTGTGAAACGTTTTGACACACTTTGGAACATTTTGGAACATTTTTGTGTGAGACATTTCCCCCAAAAAAGAGTATCTTTTTGGGTAAGATCGGGGGATCGTATAGGGAACGGGGGCGTGATAAAAAAAACTTGTGCCGTGAAAAAAAATGTGCCACAATGGCTTTGACTTGAAGAAGGAGGTCCTTATGGATGAATTTGATAAAATAAATGCTTTTTCGCAAAACCTAAGCCAAAATCCCCCCAAAGAAGAAGGGGATGATGCCGCTTTTTATACGGAAGAAACCGGCCTTTCCACCCCGTTTTCCCCGATGAACGAAGAAATGCCCCCTATG
>JBGUXS010000064.1:0-17593 GCA_045118155.1 Alphaproteobacteria bacterium
ATCCCATCAAAACGCTTTTCAAAAAAATCCCGAATTAAATCAATTTCATTTATGTAATCTTGTTCCGTGTAATCCGATCGCATAAATCGCCGAAAAGACAAGGGCATATTTTCTAAATGCTGTGCCAACACATTATCTAAAAATGCATTGACTTTTTTGGGGGCAAAATTGTAATTAGCAATATCTTGAAAAGCCGTCACAAACTTCCTTTTAAATTCTTCATTTTGCACAAGTTTTTTAAAAGTGGGGATCTCATCTAATTGCGCATTAAAGTTCCCCCTTAAAAAGGAATTAATAAACGGCGGAATCGGCCCCAAAGACGGTCGGCCTAATTCAAACAAACCATCCCAAACCCCAATCCCCGAAGACGAATCCACATCGGCCAAAATATATCGCCAACGTGTATCTTGTTCGGCCTCATTTTCCTTTGTTAGCGTACGATATCTGGTTAAATTTGTTTCAATCCAATCTCGGTTAGCTATATATAAATTAATACAGGCATAATCAATTAAACTGTCTATATCAACTTCTTTGTTCAAGCGGTCATAAGTGGCCTGTGGGGAAAGGTCTGTCCCCATTTCAAAATATTCGGGAAAATCAATTTTATCGGCCAGTTCTTTGGGCATAATTTTGTGTGTACGCGTTAAAAAATTAACGGGATGATATTTTTTATAAATAACTAAATTAGATGGATCTATCCCGTATGTTTTTGCAACATTGTGCAAAGATACAGCCTCTTGTAAATCATAAATACCCCAATATTCCCCGTTTAAAAATAAAACCACAAGTCCTACATCGGCGGTTTTAACGGCCCGTCCCCTAGACAGTGTTTGAATTAATTCTTCACGGATTTTTGTAGAATGTTTATCATCTGTACCGGCCCTTAAAATATATTCTTTCCCCATGGGGGGCGTTTTAGAAAGAATGCGAAACCCTTTTTGTTCATTTTGAACGGAAAAATTTCCCTGTATCCCTATGTCATAATTTCCATACCAACGCGCCGGATTATCCCCAAAACTTTCTATGAAAGCCGGCCTTTTCCACCCAGAACCGCGCATCGCATAATTGCCCACAGGTTCAAAAATACGTACCCCCTCATTTAAAGTGGCAATTTTTCCATTTACATATATCCCTTTTTCGTAATCAAATAAATCTTCTGGATTCACAATCATAGAAATAATGGGGATATTTTTATACCCCTTTTTGGCATTAAAATTCACAAAATACGTCGCATTTGCAATGGGGGTACGCGCCCCATCCCGTCGGCGAATCGCCACCGCCCGTACAATAGTGGCTTTATCCACTAAAAAATTGGGAATATAAGTTCTGTTCGGCCGAATTGTATCTATGGCGGCATATTTATTCGGGTTTGGGGATGCATCTTGAATCAAAAGAGGGGATGTATATTTTAAAGCATGCTGGTCAGGATACGTGGCATCCAAGGTGTAATAAATATCAAAACCATCGGGGGCCGACATTTCTAGTTGAAAGGGGGATTCATAAAATCCAGACGACCTGCTTAAGCGCACCTGAACATCCGATATCATTTTCACGTCTTTTTTTCGGGCTAGCGGATTTTGGGCGCCCGGCGATGGTTCCCGAATTCCCCTGCCCCCATAGGGAAGACGGGCATAGGATTGATCACACGGCAACGTGGCAGGAACAATTATTTTATCAATTACTTTTCCCTTGGCATCCGAAAAATAAATTTTTTCCCCGTTATGAATAGAAAACCCCGTGTACGGAAGTTCCGTTTTTGAAAAAAGCTCTGTCGGCCACGGCCCTGCCCAAAGCATCTTATAGTGATAAGGGCTTATCATTGTTCCTTTGGGGAAAACATATTTTTTCAAATTTTTTTTGGAATCTGACAAAGCCCAGCCCGATATATCTATTGGCTGAGAAGAGGCATTATAAAGTTCAATATAATCGGGGAAATTCCCTAAACTGTCATAAATAACGTGCTGATTACACGCCACAATTTCGTTGATATAAACTTTCGGGGGATTTGAAAATCCTATGCTTCCCAGCACCCCACAGACGGCCAGCAAAAGAAAACATTGTATCCATATAAACTTATTTTTTAATCCCATCTATTTTTTACTATTTCCAATCAAAAGGCATCTTCCATCATACCCTATGATACCGCAATCCACCCAAAAATGCAATTTGAATTAAGGGGAATAAAAACCAATAAAAAAACCGTCCCAAACGGAACGGTAAATGTTTGGTACCCCTGGTCGGACTTGAACCAACACCCTATTGCTAGGAACAGATTTTGAGTCTGTCGCGTCTACCAATTTCGCCACAGAGGCATTCTTTTTTGACTTTTTAAGTTTACCGATTTATACTTGATTTGTCAAGAGGTTTTTTCATGAAGCAAAAATTTTCATCTATTTTTATTACAGGGGCGTCCAGTGGTTTAGGCCGGGCTTTGGCCCTAGCTTTAGCCGCGAAAAAAACAACATTATTCTTAACTGGCCGAAACGAAACAAGGTTAAAAGAAGTGGCGGCCCTGTGCGCCCAAAAGGGGGCCCAAGTTCACACTTTTATCTTTGATGTGCGGGATCGGGAAAAAGCTAAAGAGTCCCTAAAAAAATCCATGGAAATTTGCCCCCTGGATTTGGTCATTATCAATGCGGGGGTCAGTTTAGCCATGGCCCAAGATCAAGACCCTAAAACACCGCTTTACACCCTGTTTGATACCAATGTCGGGGGCGTTGTCAATACCAGTATCCCCGCCCTAAGCCTTTTATTAAACCAAGGGCATGGGCATCTATGTTTTATCAGTTCTATGGCGGGTTTTCGGGGATTACCAAGTTGTCCGGCCTATGCGGCCTCAAAAAACTTTGTACGGGCTTGGGCCGAAGGGCTTTCCGCCGCCGTTCCCAAAGATATTCATATTTCTTGCGTTTGTCCGGGATTTATAAAAACGCCCTTAACGGATAAAAATACCTTTAAAATGCCTGGGTTAATGTCCGCCGATAAAGCCGCCCACATTATTATTCGTGCCTTATCTAAAAATAAGCGTTTGATTACTTTCCCTTGGTTTCTTTCATTTTTTGCGGGGCTAGCGGGATTATTGCCATCTAGTCTTATTTTGCCCATTTTGGCACGCCTGCCCAAAAAAGCCGAAGAAATTGATGTTCTGCACCGGCCTTTTTAACTATCGCGTCCCCCGTTTTGCAAGGTATTGTTTATCATCATAACCTGTTTAAGGTACGTTAAAGAATCTTTAGGGAGCTTCCACGCTTTCACAAAAGGTTGTTCTGTCCCACTTGTTTTTAACATTTCTTCAGGGGTAAATAAAACATCTATTGGTCCTTTGGTTTTGGTATCAATCCCCATGGTATGCAAGTTCATTTTATCCACTTGGATAGGGGCAATCGTGGAAATCAAATGGAACCCCTTTGCCTGCCACATGGGAACTAATGCTTCTTCACACAAGAAAAACAGCTTGTGGCACCCTTTTTCTTTCACCATATACCGCTGGATTTGTGCCATTACCCCAGGCAATACCCCTTTGCCCCGGAAATCAGGCAAAACACACAATCTTTCTAATTTGGCAAATTCTTGTCCTTTAAAAAAGCGCATACGGGCCGTTCCCACGACCTGTTCCCCCTCTTTAAACGCAAAATGTATAGATCTAAAATCGTTAGCATCAAATTCCAGAACTTCTGGTACCTTAAGCTCTTGGACAAATACTCTCTCCCTGATCCGAAGAACTTTATAAAGGTCTGTTTTTGAAGCAACGACAGACACTTTCAAAGCCATATTTTCTTTTTACCTTGACTTATGCATGTTTTGAAGATACTAATATTATCATCGAAGTATATATTTTGGGGAAGTAAAAACATAGATTTTTAAAAATGAATGTAAAAAGAAAAGCCCTCCTAATCAGAAATTTGCTTTATTTAGAAGATGTTATCAAAAATGGTTCGTTTACAAAAACATCTTCCTTGAACGGTATCAAGGCCTCTAATCTAAGCCAATTAATTAAGCAATTAGAAACGGAAATCGGATACCCCCTGTTGGTACGTCATCATACAGGGGTTATCCCAACAAGCTTGGGGCAACGGATTTGTACCCTTGTTGAACAACTAAAAAAAGAATTGTCCATTATTGAAAATATTCGGAAAAACGTTAGAAAAAAATCTTCTGTTTGCCTGTATTTACCCTCTTTTTTTGAATTACCCAAAAAACTTTTTCAAGAACTATATCCTTTTATTGAATTAAAAATCGTTCAAACACCCGAAAATTTTGACTTAGGTATTTTCACCCAAGAACCAACGTCTTTACCCAAAGAACACATTATTGCATACACGTTTAAAAGGGGGTTATTAACGCAAAACCTATGGTTTGCTAAGGTCAACGATTCCCAGGAAGTCAATTTAGTGATGGAATTTCTTATTGCGCAATTATTTTCTTAATATACGTAATCAAGGCATTTACTTTCGGAATTTGAACAGAATCTATCTTGGATATAACCCAAAACGGCTGATCTATTTTAAAAGGTAAATCTAACTGCAATAAATCTTCTTCTTGTTCCCCGATTTTACTGGGGATAAAACCTATGCCAACCCCATCTCGTACAAGACTTAACAACACAGAAGATTGATCCGTTGTTGTAACCACATGCTCTACCTTAGGCAACAACTCCCGCCATTCAGGCCATAACATCGCGAAATCATTGCGCACACATAAACGATGCCGTTTTTGTAATTCTTCCATATCCTTAGGATGACCATGGGTAACTAAGTAAGTTTTTGAAGCATAAAACTTGAATTCTAAATAGTGTTTTGCCAAAATACAGGAAATAGATGGATTTAAAATAGGTTCTTTAAAAACAATCGCTACATCTATACCATCCATCTGTTGGGGCAATTCCAAAGAACATTTTATATCTAAGTGAACATTGGGATAACGTTCATAAAAATTGGGCAAACATTGTGAAATGTAAGAACTAGCAATCCCTTCCCCCACCCACAAACAGATATCTCCTTCAATCTTATGTAAAGCCGCAGAATATTCTTGGACATGATTGATGGCCTTTTCTATTTCGCAAGTACGCCGAAATAAATCTTGCCCTGCATCGGTCAACTTCATCCCCCGTTTTCTATCAAATAATTTCGTTTGGAATTCATCTTCCAATTCAGCAATTAACTTGGAGAGATTGGATTGTTTCATCCCCTGTTCTGTGGCAACCTGAGTAATATTTCCCTTTTTGGCAATTTCTAAAAAGCATAAGAGCTTCCGTACCAGTATTGTATCTCGTTTTATACTCATAATATATGCTGTTATATTAAAATGGCTCTTGTTCCATCATCCTTTAACATATTATCGTACCTATAAATATAATTTTGTATATAAAAAAATACATTTTTTCTAAAAAAAATATTTCTTTATCTATGTACATTGGAGGGATTTCATGAACAAAAAAACAAATGAAAATACTAATAACATACTGAAAAATAGAATAATTTCATTCTGGATATTTTTGATTCATGAATACGAATTAGTTAAAACAAAAAAACATCCTAAAATAAAAAATCTAAATGATTTTTACCAACTGCATCATATCAAAAGACAATTTTTCTTAAAATACTATACCCGTTTTCAACTCAGCCATATGCCAGAAGATCTTTTACCCCAAAAAAGGGGGCCTCAGCATACCATAAATCCCGTTATAACGACGGAAATAAAAGAACAAATTCTTTCTTTACGACAACAAGGCAAATCTTTACCAGAAATTCATCGTACTTTAAAACAAAAGTATTGTCCTTTTCCTTCTATGTCTAGAATTTATCAAATCATACGCCAACATAACCTTCACCATTTATCATCCCCCTTAAAGAATCAACGCCAAAAATACCTGTTGAATATTATCAAACATCATCCCGGGGATTTGGGTCATATTGATTATCATGTCATAAACTATAATCCCCGCCTTTCAAATTTTAAATATACGTACATTTTGGGGCTTATGGATGATGCGACACGTCTTGTTGTCTTGATCCCTTTAAAGGATCTGTCTTTAATAACAATTACCCGTGCGACCAGTGTTTGTCTTGCCATTTTCAAAGAAATGTATCATATCCAGTTTAAAAACATCTTATCTGATAACGGTATAGAATTTGGCGGTGGCCCCAATAAAAAGAATAAAGAAACTCATCCCTTTGAAATTTTATTATCTAATTGGAATATCAAACATCTATTCACATCCGTCCAACACCCAGAAACAAACGGGAAAATAGAACGTTTTTGGAAAACAATTAAAGAAGATATTCTGTCTTATCCCCATTTTCCGTCAGAAAGACATTTTGTAAACGCTTTGGCCCATTATGTGGATTACTACAACCAAACACGCTATCATGCAAGCATCGCTGGCACCCCTTTTGAAAAGCTCCACTTATACCAAAAATCGCCTTAGTGTTTCATATCCAAAGTAACGGCAATTTTTTCAATTTCATAGCTTTCTACGCGATCCCCAACCTTGATATCATCAAAGTTTTCAAAGCTCATCCCGCATTCAAAGCCCTCTTTGACTTCTTTAACATCATCTTTAAAGCGTTTCAGTTGCTTCAACGTCCCTTCAAAAATAACGGTATCATCCCTTAAAATACGTACATGTTCATTCCGTTTTACAAGGCCTTCGGTGACCATACAACCTGCCACTTTTCCAACCTTAGAAATGGAAATAACTTGTCTGATTTCGGCATACCCTAAGATTTTCTCCCTCAGTTCAGGGCTTAAGAGTCCTTCTACCGCTTTCTTCATGTCATCAGCCACATCGTAAATGATGGAATAATAACGAATATCAATCCCATCACGCCGGGCCAATTCACGTGCCCCCGGATTTGCCCGTACATTAAAGCCAATAATAATAGCTTTGGATGCCCGCGCCAGGGTCACATCTGTTTCGTTAATACCCCCGACGGCAGTATGCAAAATCCGAATACGAACTTCATTATTCGCAATTTTGGATAACAGGCCTTGCAACGCCTCTAACGACCCTTGGACATCTGCCTTCATAATAACGGGTAATTCCTTGATTTCCCCAGCTTTAATTTGGCTGAGTAAATTTTCAGAAGTTGTCCGCCGTTTCACTTGCAAGGCTTCACGGGCTTTCCGTTCCCTGTATCCCGCAATTTCACGTGCCTTTGTTTCATCTTCTACAACGATAAAATCGTCCCCTGCCGATGGTGTACCTTGAAGGCCAACCACCTCTATAGGGGTAGAGACCGTGGCTTCTTTAACTTTTTTACCTTTGTCGTCATACAAAGACCGAACCCGACCCCAATGTTGCCCCACAACAAAAACGTCTGAGATTTTCAAACACCCTTTTTGGATTAGAACCGTAGCCACTGACCCCCGGCCTTTATCCATTTTAGCTTCAATCACAACCCCTTCGGCCGGACAATGATAAGGGGCTTTTAAATCCAAAACCTCGGCTTGCAATAAAATAGCTTCCAGCAATTTATCTAAATTTCTTTTTTCTTTTGCAGATACTTCAACATCTAAAACCTCGCCCCCCATGGATTCAACCACCACTTCATGTTGCAATAAATCCATACGTACTTTGTCTGGATTTGCCCCCGGGACGTCCATTTTATTAATGGCAACTACAATAGGAACCCCCGCCGCTTTGGCATGGTTAATTGCTTCAATGGTTTGAGGCATCACACTGTCATTTGCAGCCACCACTAACACCACAATATCCGTTGCTTTTGCCCCACGCGCCCGCATAGCCGTAAAGGCTTCGTGCCCCGGGGTATCAATAAATGTGATTTTTTTACCCCCTGGAACACTAACTTGATAAGCCCCAATATGTTGCGTAATACCCCCACTTTCCGTGGAAGCCACATGTGTTTGACGCAACGCATCCAAAAGGGATGTTTTCCCATGATCCACATGCCCCATCACGGTAACCACCGGGGGACGGGCAGCTAAATCATTCGGATCAATTTCGTGTTTTAAAACCTCTTCAATATCAGAATCTGAAACACGCTTGACCTGATGTCCCAATTCTTCCGCCACAATTTGTGCCGTATCCGCATCAATTGTTTGTGTGACCGTAACCATCATCCCTAATTTCATTAATTCCTTCACAACATTGGCCCCTTTTTCGGACATACGGCTTGCCAGTTCTTGCACAGAAATGGTATCTGGAATCACAACTTCCCGCACAACTTTTTCATTACTTTTTAATTGTTCTTGATGCTTTAACCGTTCTTTTTCCCGTGCCCGCCGGATAGAGGCCAAAGAACGCCGACGTCCCTGGAACCCTTCATCATCGTCATCATCTTCCGAACTTAACGCATTTAAATTAACTTTGCCTGAACTGCGCCGTTCCGTATAAAGAGATTTTTTGTTGGGTTGTTTTTCCTTCAAATACTCTTTTTCGGCCTGTTTTTTCTTAGAAACTGGCACTTCAATTTCGGTGGTATACCGTTGTTGTATTTCCTTTGAAACACTCTCTTCCGGTTGCACTTGGATCTCTTCTGACGGTTTTTCCTCTGAAGACTTTGTGGAAACAGGTGTCATTTTTTTAGGGGCAGCTTGTACAGGGGTTTCTTGTACTTGTGCCGCTTGTTTTTGAGCCTCTCGCAACAACCGTAATTTTTGGGAAGCTTCCTCTGAAAGAGGTTGATTTTGAGAAGCTTGGGGGGTAATGGTCCGTTTTTTACGGACTTCTACTTGAATTTTATTTTTATTTAACGTCCCCTTTGACCCCAAACTAAGTGTTTTAAGTCCTAATGTTTTTCCAGATAATGTCGTCTTTGTTTCTGTCATAACCCCTCCTTACCCAAAAAAGTCTGATATTTAAAAAGAGTATCTTTGATAACTTCGGCTAACGCCCCTTTTTTTAAACCGAAATATGCTTGTTCCTTCTGCAACGTCAGATTTGAAAATTCTTGTTTTGTTCCAAAAAGATAAACCGGCACCTTATTTTCCAACTGTTTCCGTTCGCGGTCAGAACTGTCTGTCGCTGCCAACACAAAAGCTATATCCCCCGCCCCAAGGACTTGTGTGATTTTCAGCGCCCCCATCACAAGTTCCCCAGCTTTTCTAGCTAACCCTAACAACGAAAAAATTTGTTTCTGTAATTGTGTTAAGATCCCTTCTGCACACTGGGAAGAAACTACCGTCTTTTCCCCAAAAACCTTAGAAAATAAATTTTTCTTAACCGCCATTTCAAACAAATCACGCCGTGGGTGTATCCAAGCCCCACGCCCTGGTAATCGCCCAGAAGACACATCAAAACACAACATTCCATCGGGGGATCTGACAAAACGAAGCATCCGCCCCCTTGTCCCAACCTCTTTTGAGACGAAACATATTTTTTCCCCCGAATGCGTCTGCCGTTTAGGCGTCTTGTTTTTCTGCGTCAAACCAGTGTTCCCTTGCTTTCATAATTAGGTTATTTGCCTCTGCTTCAGAAGGGGCAAGTTCTTTCAAGATTTCTTTTAATTCATCGTTGGATAAATCCGCAAAATCATCCAAAGTTTTAATGCCGTTTTCCCCTAAACGAACCCGTTGTGCCAACGTTAACCCTTCAAACGTCTTGAAATCTTCAGAAAGATTAAGTTGTTCTATCTTTTCCATTAACGTATCATTGGTCGCCGCCACATAAGCCCGTGCCCGATTTTGAAGTTCTTCGGCAAGTTCCGCATCAAACCCTTCAATTGCTTCTAGTTCTTCCTGAGGAATAAGGGCAATTTCTTCAACCTTAGTGAACCCTTCTTGGACAAGCAAATGTGCCATCACGTCATCAATATCTAATGCTTTCATAAACAAATCCACAAAACCCTTTGTGATATTTGTTCGGTGTTCGGCTTCTTGAGCCTCAGTCATCATATCAATATGCCAACCCGTTAATTGGCTAACCAACCGAATATTTTGTCCCCGACGCCCAATAGCCAAAGAAAGTTGTTCCTCACTTAACACAACTTCAATACTCTTAGTTTCTTCATCAATAACAATTTTTTGAATATCGTTCGGGGCCAACGCGTTTGCAATAAAGGTGGCCGGATCACTTGACCATAAAACGACATCAATTTTTTCACCCTGTAATTCCGCCGTAACGGATTGAATCCGTAATCCCTTCATCCCAATACATGCCCCACGCGCATCTACTGTATTGTCTTTGGCCCAAACCGCAATTTTTGCCCTAGATCCCGGATCCCGTGCCACGGCCTTAATTTCAATAGAACCATCATAAATTTCAGGGACTTCTGCCGTAAATAATTTAGCCAAAAATTGAGGATGAGAACGACTTAAAAAGACTTGCGGCCCTTTAATTTCAGACCGAACATCCAAAATCAACGCCCGAATCCGATCCCCTACACGATAGGTTTCCCGCGGAATCAATTCATCCCGACGTAATAAAGCCTCTACATGACCAATATCAACGTATAAGTTACCCCCTTCAACCCGCCGAACAGAACCACTGACAATTTCCCCTTTGCGGTCTTTCATTTCATTGTATTGTGCAAGACGTTCGGCCTCTTTCACACGGGAAGAAATCACTTGTTTCGCCGTTTGTGCCGCAATACGCCCAAAATCCATCGGGGGAAGTGGATCAATAATTTCGTCCCCAATTTTGGCATCTTTTTTATAACGACGCGCCCGTTCCAGAGTCAATTCCGTCCCTTCATTTTCAACATGTTCCACCACCGTCATATAACGTGCCATGAAAATGGCCCCCGTTTTGCGATCAATTTGGGTTCTGATATCATATTCAGGACCATATTTAGAACGCCCTGCCTTAGAAATCCCTTGTTCCATTGCTTCCAAGATAGCATCCCGTTCAATATTACGTTCACGCGCCAAAGTATCTGCAATTTGAATAAGTTCTGGTCTAGGTAATGTTGTGATTTGCATGTCGGTTCCTTTCTATTTATGTTTTTTAAGTAAATCTGCCGGAATTAAAAGTTTGGCACGGGCAATAACAGAAAAGGGAATTAAAATTTCCCTGTCTTCAAAAAGAAGATGAATATTTTCCTTTTCATCCACCCCTTTTAAGACCCCTTTGAATCTTTTGCGTTCTTCAATTAAAGAGGTTGTTTCAATTTTCGCATCACGCCCCTTAAATCGTTCATAATCTTGCAACGAAAGCAAGGGTCTATCAATCCCTGGGGAAGAAACCTCTAGAGTATAATCCGCCAATTCTGGGGCTTTAACGCCAAACAAGACACTTAAAACCCTGGAAATTTCACCACAATCGTCTATTGACATCGGGCTAAGGTCTTTGTGTTCTGCCATAATCTGCAGGGTATCTTCCCCCGAAATAAGGGCGCGAACCAACACAAATCCTTTATCTTCCAAAGCCTCTTGTATCAGCTTTTGTAATCGTTCTTGCATATGCCTCCTTTTTAAAAAAGGCAGGCTCTTTCAAGCCTACCCCCGTAAAATGAGATAATTTTTTAAGAAGTATACCGTTTTTTTGAAAAATTTCAAGCCCTTTTTATCTTTTTTTACTCTTTTTTTTCAAAAAAAGTCCTCTCCTTAAGCATTTTTATCCATTTATGCACCATTCGCATCATTTCTTCTGAAAATTCCCCCCTAAACTTTTCACGGAAAAAATCTTCTGGGGCAAACCACTGTAAATCATTAGATTCATCACTAACTCTGTAATCCATATGAGGAGCTTGGATTAAAAAACGCACATCATAATGTTCATGGGTTGGTTCCCCTTTAGAAACACTTTCTGGAATAGTGTGAATATCAATATCAAAAATATCCGGCGTTATTAAAGAAAGCCCGGAAATTCCAGATTCTTCGGTCGCCTCCCGTAACGCTACATGCCAAGTATCAGCCTCACCGTCCGAATGTCCCCCTAATTGATACCAATGATTAAATTTTTTGTGATGCGTTAGCAGAACTTTTACCCAATCTGGGCTTAGAACCCAAGCGGACCCTGTTATATGTCCAATTTTTAAAGTCCGCTTAAAACAATCAGGATTATCCCGGATAAAAGCCCTCATCCGTTGAGAAGTCTTCTTTTCTTCTGGAAACCGATTTTCATAGAGTAAAAGCGCCTTTAACAAATGATTTCTATGAGGCATTTTCCCCTTCCATAAATGCTTTTAGCCCCAATAAATCTTCCCACGCTTTTTGACGACAAAGTTCAGGGGTTTCAAAAACCATTCTAGCAGAAAAACTAACGCGGGCTGGGATTTCTTGTCCTTCCCCTTGATAAACAAGCTTTTTTCCCCGCAGTTGCAACATAGGGGTAGAACTGACCAATTCTGTGGGACATTCCCCCATTAAAAAAAGAATTTTAGGTTGAACTAAGGCAATCTGTCGCCGAATTAAAATTTCCCCAATTTTCTTTTCCAAAGGGGTCAATTTTCTGTCCCCAGGCGTGCGCCATGGAAAAAACATCCCCACATAAGTTTGTTTTTGTTCAGACAATCCGATGGCCCCTAGCATACGCCGGAACAATTGACCTTCGGGGCCACAAAAAAGTTCCCCCTTTTTATCTTCTTCGGCACATGGTTTTTCCGAAATCACCATCACGTTGGGTTTTTCTTCTACCCCCACCCCTAAAAGAGTATGTGCCGCCATTTTATAAGGGGCAAATTCTTTTAAAACCGTTGGAATGCGGGTATATAATTCTTGAAGATTTTGGCAAGATGCCACCATTTCTTGGACTTTATCGGATAAAATATCTTCTTGGAAAAATGTTTTGGGACTTGCTGTTAATTCCTGATTTTTAACGGATTCAAGGGGACTTTCAACTTCTTCCTTATGGGTAGGCCTTTTACAAAAACACCGCACCACATCCCCGCATACATCTGTAATTCCCATTGTCGCGCACCAAGCTAAAAAGCGATTACTTGTCATTTTTCCCTTTCTTTTTATCAAAAATAAGTGTATCATAAAACAGTTTCTTTTGGAAGTTTTTTATGAAAAAAAAGGTCTTTTTTATTTTTTGTCTGCTTTCTTGTTTTGCCTTTGGGGGAACAGGGGAAGACCCCAGTGTTTCAACGGATTTTGGGGCCTATTTAGCTGGACGACTTGCCCATCACAATAAAGATTTGAATAAAACAGCTTACTATTACACAAAAGCTTTACATGAAGATCCCAAAAATATCCACCTGCTTTCTACGATTTATTTATTCAATACCATGACAGGTGATTTTAAGGATATGGCCCAAATTTTAAACCACTTAAAAGATTTGGGGGTCAATACGGGATTATACGATTTTTCTAATGTCGCTTTGGCCACTAAAAAAGGAGATTTTGCTGGGGCCTTACAATATTTACCAAAAAAAGAAAAAGAAGATGCTATCGTTCCCCTGATTCGGGCTTGGATTTATGCAGGCCTTCATGATAAAGAAATGGCTTTTCAAGCCCTAGAACCCTTAAAAAAATTACCCGTTCCCGATTTATATCCCTATCACAAGGGGTTGTTGGCTTTAAGTTTTAAGGATGAAGATGAAGCCGATAAAAATTTCCGTTCCTTAACAACCTTACGGGGGATTTCTGGTTTAGGCCTTAGTTTCATTCGTTCTTTTTATCAGGGGCGGGGGGCTTGGAATACGACCAATCCTTTGTTTAAACAATGGCATTTGGTTTTTAGCCAAAATCCCCTGGAATATGCGATTGCCGAAGCGACTCCCCCCCCCACGGTTACAGTGCCCATTGGTTTAGCAGAAGCTTTTTTTGAAGGGGCCGTGGCCTTAAACACCTATGAAGCATATGATCAAGCCCTTATTTTAAATGCCCTAGCCCTCTACTTAAACGATTCCGATTTTTATAAATTATTCGGGGGGATTGTTTTTGAAAAAATCAACGCTTATGCCCAAGCCAATGCCTTATACGATCGGATGCACACCCATTTGTTTGATCTAAAAGTACAACAACAGGTTAATTTGATTCACATGGGGGATTTGGCAGGGGCCGAAAAGGGCCTAAAAAATCTTTACGCAAAAGATTCCTATCACCCCACCGTTTTGTTGCTTTTAGCAGAAATTTATCGGGATACAGACAGGGCCGAAATTGCCTTACCTTTCTACACACGCCTTTTTAATATTTTGCCGGCTAATACAGATAAGGCGGAATTATCACTGGCATATTTATCCCGTTCAAAAACCTATGATGCCTTAGGGAAAAAAGATCTGATGGAACAAGATTTGCAAAAAGTGTTAAAATTAATTCCTAATCATCCTGTGGCTTTAAATGACTTGGGGTATAGTTGGCTAGAACAAAATAAAAACATTGATGCCGCCTTAGATTTAATTCAACAAGCGGCCAAAATTGTTCCGCATGACCCCTATATTTGGGATTCATTAGCGTTTGGATATTATAAAAAACAAGAATACACAAAGGCCTTAACCTATGCCGAACAAGTGGCCGATGCCCTACCCGGAAACGCCCTTGTCAATGCCCATTTGGGGGACATTTATGCCGCCCTTGGCAGAAAACGGGAAAGCCGTTTCCAATATAGAAAGGCCCTTGACCTGAAACAAGGATTAACCCCGGCTTTAAAACAAGAACTGCAACAAAAATTGAGGGCTTCATGACATTGGCATTGCTTTCTTGTTGCGGCCCTTGCAGTGTTGGGGTTTTACAAGCTTTTTACGAACAAAAACGCCCTTGTACGGTTCTTTTTTTTAATCCCAATATTGCCCCTGCCCCCGAATACGAACGACGCCGAGATGAACAAAAACGTTTATGTCAAGAATTGGGATTCCCTTTCATAGAATTATCCTATACCCCCGATATTTGGGCGCAAATCATTAAAGGATTAGAACACGAACCCGAACGGGGTTTAAGATGTGGGGCCTGCTTTTCTTACCGATTAAAAACAGGGGCCCAATATGCCAAAGAACACGGGTTTGATATGTTCACTTCTGTTTTTGGGGTTTCGCGCTATAAAAACATGGAAGAAATCACCGCTTTAGGGATAAAAATAGGACAAGAAATAGGCATCCCTTATTTAGATACAAATTGGCGCAAAGGGGGATTGGAACAAAAACGGCTAGAAGGGATTAAACGCTTTTCTCTTTATCAACAATCTTACTGTGGATGTCTATATTCCAAGAAAAAAAGTCCTTGTTTAAAACCATAAAAAGAATTTATTTTTTCTGATATTTTTTTATTGCTTTTTAAATAGGGTTGGCATATAAATAAAATGTATTGTTAACTTTACAGGAGTAAAAAAATGAAAGCACAAAGAAAAGAGAAGCCCATGGCTAAACCGGCGACAAAAGTGGCTGCTAAGCCCGCCGAAAAGGCCGAGGTTTCAGAAACAAAAGAAGCATGTTCTTGCGGGTGCAAGTGTGGGGATAAATGCACTTGCGGGTGCAATTGCGGTTGCAAACAACGTTTATGTATCATTGGAACGGTTATCGCCGTTATTCTTTCTGTCATAGCTTTATGCTGTGGTAGATGCTGCAATGAAACAAAAATGAACAAAGCGTTTGAAAAATACATCAAGAATAATCCACAATTGATTTTGGATACGATTGATGAACATTTACAAAAACAAGAAGAAGCCGCCAGAGCAAACCCACCACAACCACAGGTGGCGCCTCAGGATATGGTTCAAGAAATTATCAGCGATAAAACAAACATGGTTTTGGGAAATCCCAAAGGTAAGTTTGTTATCATTGAATTCTTTGACTATCAATGCGGATGGTGCAAAAAGACAAATGCCGAAATGAAGGAAGCTTTGAAGAGAGCACCTAACATTCGGTGGATCTTGATGGATGCACCTATCTTTGGGCCCGCTTCTGAATTGATTGCTCAATATGCTTTAGCGGCGGCTGAACAAGGCAAATTCAAAGAAATGCATGATGCTATCGGCAGCGCCCAAGGGAAATTGGACGAAGATGCTTTGAAAGAACTTGCCAAAGGTTTAGGTTTGAATGTTGATAGATTAGCCAAAGATGCTCATGGGGATAAAGTGAAAGCCCGTTTGGAAAAGAACCGTGGTTATACAAAAACACTACGGGTGGGCGGTGTTCCTATGTTGATTGTTGATGGTAAGTTAAATCCAGGTGCCTTAATCGGCGATCGGTTGGAAGAAGCCGTCAAAGCATCTAACGAAAAATAATTTTTTTCGGACACAAAAAAAAGCAAGGAAGCAATTCCTTGCTTTTTTTATTGGTAAAAACACCTTGGTTTTATTTTCCTTTGCTTTTTGGGGCAAAATGCCTTATGATACGTCTTATGAAGGGGAAATTAGGTATTTTGATCTTAGTTATAGGGTTAAGCGGCTGTTCATCCTATCATGTTCCCTTGTTTTCTTCTTTTGGCACATCAGATATTGTCGTAAAAAAAGGCGATACATTATATTCTTTGTCTAAACGACATAATGTTCCCTTAGGGGATCTAATTACCACAAATCGGTTATCCCCCCCTTATACCTTATCTATTGGACAAAAGCTAAAACGTCCCGAAACAGGGGCCTTTTATACCGTCCGTAAAGGGGATACCTTATACAGTATTGCCCGGGCTCATGGGCAAACCGTAACAGAAGTTGCCAAAACAAATCATATCAAAGCCCCTTATACCTTATCTGTCGGGCAAAAACTACAAGTTGCTAAAAGTTTGTCTGGGCCTATCAAAACACCGGCTTATCAAAAAACGACCTCTCATCAAAAGGGGATGAAAAAGACACCCCCAAAAACAACAACAGCGAAAAAAACAACAAAAACCGTCTATAAGACCCCTGTCAAAGCCCCTAAAAAGATCTTTTCTTGGCCAGTTAAGGGCGCTATTTTATCCGATTTTGGTCCCAAAACAGGGGGGGGACATAACGACGGGATTAATATCGCCGCCCCCAAAGGAACTGTCGTAAAAGCGGCAGAAAGCGGAACCGTGGCCTATGCCGATAATCAATTAAAGGGGTATGGGAATCTGATTCTTTTGCACCATAATGATGGATGGATCACGGCCTATGCGCATTTGGATACGATGACCGTCAAAAAGGGACAAAAAGTTAAAAAGGGCCAATCTATTGGAACCGTTGGCAGTACCGGAACCATTAAAAAGCCTCAATTACACTTTGAAACACGCTATAAAACCAAAGTTGTGAACCCAAAAACACACCTTCCATAAAAAATTTCCTATTTTTCTTTTAAAAAAGCAGGTATAACCACCTGTTTTTTATATATTTTTGCATTTTTTACAAAAAGAGTAAAAAAACATAAACATTTTTATTGACAAAAGATAAAAACTGTGATATAATATATGGTGTTGAAAGGGAAATATTAGGATTAGTAAGGATAAAACGGTTTGTCAAACAATTTGTAGATATTATCTAAATAAACAATAAAACAACTGAAAGGAAAACGAACAATGAAAAAACTATTAATAACATCCGTTGTGTTTTTAGGGGTTTTTGCCGGAGTACAGGAAGCCCAAGCTGGTGCTGCGCCTTCTACAGTAACACATACCTATGTAACACGAGAGGATTATGAAAATTATAAGAAAGCATATGATCGTGACATTGGGAATTTGAAGTATTCTTCTGGGACACCTAACTATGTGACCAATGGGGAAAGTTTAACATCTGCCGTTGGGAAACTTGATAGTCAAGCCAAGAGGAATCATGATGCTGCAGCCAAAGCTCTCAATAGAA
>JBGUXS010000065.1:0-4740 GCA_045118155.1 Alphaproteobacteria bacterium
TTCGGGATTATTGATGAAGTCATTACACGGAAAGAGGATATCGCCCTATGACAGAATTACGCTGTGCTTTTTGTAACAAAACACAAAACGAAGTCCGTAAATTAATTGCCGGCAAATCCACGGTCTCTATTAATGGGGAAACGCAGAATGTTTATATCTGTGATGAATGTATTGACTTGTGTGCGAAATTAATTCACGACGGAAAAGCCCTGCCGGTGGAAGAAAAAGAAGCAGAAACGGCGGAACTGATTTTAAAAAATCCCAAAGAAATTATGAAAACGCTGGACGACTATGTGATTGGGCAAAAAAAGGCGAAAAAAACGTTGTCGGTGGCGGTGTATAATCACTATAAACGCTTAAATGCTTTGGTCAAAGATAATGTGGAAATTGAAAAATCCAATATTTTGCTGATTGGCCCAACAGGGTGCGGAAAAACGTTATTGGCGAAGACCTTGGCTAAGGTTTTGGATGTGCCTTTTGCGATTGCCGATGCCACCACGTTGACCGAAGCCGGCTATGTCGGGGAAGACGTGGAAAATGTGGTGCTGAAATTGTTGCAAGCGGCCAATTATGATGTGAAAAAGGCAGAACGGGGCATTATTTATATTGATGAAATTGATAAGATTTCTAGGAAAGCCGATGGACCGTCTATTACGCGGGATGTGTCTGGCGAAGGCGTGCAACAAGCCCTTTTAAAACTGATTGAAGGAACGGTGGCTTCTTTACCACCCCAAGGGGGACGGAAGCACCCGAATCAAGAGTATATCCAAGTGAACACCTCTCAGATTTTATTTATTTGTGGGGGATCGTTTGATGGGCTTGAAAAGATTATTGAAGGGCGGGGGCACAGTTATTCTGTGGGCTTTGGGGCACAGCTCAATCATAAAAATACCAAGAAAAAAACCGCTTTGTTAGAGGGGGTAGAACCGGAAGATTTATTAAAATTCGGGCTGATTCCGGAATTTATTGGGCGGCTGCCTATGATTGTGCCGTTGGAAGAATTGGATGAAAAGGCCTTAATTACCATTTTGACACAACCTAAAAACGCCCTGGTCAAACAATATCAAGCGTTGTTTGACATGGAAGGGGTCAAGTTGACTTTCACTAAAGAGGCGTTAGAGGCCGTGGCGGCGTTGGCCTTAAAACGGGAAACAGGGGCGCGGGGCCTGCGGGCGATTTTGGAAAATACGCTCTTAGATTTAATGTATGAATTGCCCTCTAAAAAGAATATTCAAGAGGTCATTATTCACGAAAAAGTCATTACAGACAAACAAGATCCCGAATTTATCGTTAAATCTTAAAAAAATCTTGGTTTTTGCGCCAAAATCGGATATTCTCTTTTGTAGGAAAATTGTTTTTGACAGGGGAATCCGATGCAGAAAAAGATCATTTTTTTAACCGGGAATGCTCATAAAAAAGAAATTGCTGAGACGGTATTTTCTGCGTATGGATTGGCGGTTGAAACCAAAGATATTGATTTAGAAGAAATTCAAGATACGGATATTGAACGCATTGCTTGTTGGAGTGCTTTGCAAGGGGCCAAACGTTTGGGACATCCCGTTATAAAAACGGACGTTGGTTTTGCATTTGACGCCCTAAACGGATTTCCAGGGGCATTCGGAAAATACGTTTTCCCGCAATTAGGGGCAGAGGGACTGCTTCGTTTGATGGCGGGAAAGGAAAATCGGCGGGCTACGTCAACGGAGGTTTTGGCTTTTGCAACGCCGAGTGGATTTACTAAGACCTGGACGAAAGTTCAAGAATTAGAAATTCTAACGGAACCAAAGGGGGCTGGAACAGCCCTGGACCAAATTATGGTTGTAAAGGGGGCGCATGCTGTAAACTATGGCAGTTTGTCGCGTGAAGAAAAATTAAAATGGTGGCGGAACACCCCTAATTATTTCCATGATTTTGCCAAATGGTATCTTGAACGTCAAGATTCTTACTAGCCTAAAAATATCTTTTGGAATTGGTCAGGGAATGATGAAGAGGAATTATTAAGGATAACTCCCAAAAAAATCTTGACTTTTAGTCCGGCGGGCTTATCATGAAAGGCAATTTTTAAAAGGGCTTGTTATGGATACAAAAACTGGACAAGGATTGGTTGTTGTCAACCTTAAGAAAAAATACAAAAAACGTCTGGTACTCAAAGACGTTTCTTTGCACGTTGGCAAGGGCGAAGCGGTTGGGTTGTTGGGGCCCAACGGTGCCGGTAAGACGACATGTTTTTATTGCGTGATGGGCTTGATTGCCCCAGACGGGGGGCAAATGCTTTTGAACGGAATGGATATGACCAATTATCCCGTGTATCAGCGGGCCCGCATGGGGATTGGGTATCTGCCCCAGGAAGCGTCTATTTTCCGGGGCTTAAATGTTGAAAATAATATTCGGGCCGTCTTGCAATTGGTGGAAAATCAGCCAGAAAAAATAGAACAAGAATTAGATGCCCTGCTCAAAGAATTTTCCATTGAACATTTGCGTCATGCCCCGGCCAAAGCGCTTTCTGGTGGGGAACGGCGGCGGCTTGAAATTGCTAGGGCTTTGGCCTCTAAACCGTCCTTTATTTTGTTGGATGAACCGCTGGCGGGGATTGACCCAATTGCGGTCGGGGAAATCAAGGAATTGGTGGCACAACTAAAAAACAGGGGCTTAGGGGTTCTCATTACAGATCATAATGTTCGGGAAACACTGGGGATTATTGATCGCGCTTATATTTTGCACGGGGGCAAAGTGCTAAAAGAAGGCTCACCAGAAGAAATTATTCAGGATGAAAACGTGCGCAAAACTTATTTAGGAAAAGATTTTACATTGTAAATTGAAGAAAGGATGGATGTTGACGATGGTAAAAACAATTGGTGTCATGACAAGTGGGGGAGATTGTGCAGGGTTAAATACCGCTATTTGGGGGGTCACGGTTGGGGCCTTAAAGCGTGGTTGGAAAGTTTATGGTATTCATAATGCAACAGATGGGTTGTTTGCCCGGCCTATGCGCTATCAAGAATTGACGGGGAAAAGTTTTGAATTTCCGTTTGCCCGGTTGGGGGGAACGATGTTGGGGACGACAAATGCCGGAAACCCACACTTGCAAATGAAAGAAGATGGCACCGTAGAAGATTTGACAGATCAACAACTTGTGGATCGTTTTAAAGAAGGGATTCAGAAATTGGGGCTAAATGCCATTGTCCTTATCGGGGGCGATGGGTCTATGGCGATTGTCAGCAAGTATTGTAAAATGGCGGGAATTGCCCTCATTGGTATTCCTAAGACCGTGGATAATGATGCCCCAGGAACGGAATGTTCTATTGGGTTTGCGACCGCCAAACAAGTGGTGGTGGAAGCGCTTGATAAACTAGATACCACGGCGCAATCGCATAACCGCTTTATGATTGCCGAGGTTATGGGGCGGGGCGCAGGACACCTAGCGTTGCAATCGGCGATAGCCGGGCAAGCCGATGTCGTCTTGATTCCGGAAATTCCATATAGCTATGAAAAAGTTGTTGAAAAAATTCGTGCCGTTCGGGCAAGTGGTCGTCGTCATGGATTGATTGTGGTGGCCGAAGGCCTTAAAACCCCCGATGGTAAGCATCATTTTGCGGCGAACGGGAAAACCTTTGCGGGGATTTCCGAATACTTTGTGGACCGCTTACAACAAGAACCGGATCGGTTTAACGTGCGGGCAACGGTGTTGGGGCATGTGCAACGGTCTGGGGATCCGGTGGCAGAAGACAGAATTTTGGCGTCCGGTTTTGCGGTGCGGGCAATTCAGTTGTTGGCCGAAGGCAAAACCAATCGCGTGGTGGTCTATCAAAATGGCCGGATTCAAGATATGGGGTTAGAGGAAGTTTTAGCGATCAGCAACTCGCCGGTTTTACCCACGGGGGATATGGTCAAAATTGCCCAAGACCTGGGGATGTACGTCGGCGATATTTAATTAAAAGGATTGAGATGATTACACGGACCGTCCTGGTTTTTCTGAAGCTGGGGCGGTTGTGTTTTGGGGCTGGACGGATACCCTTTTACCCCCGATGCAACTTTGGATGCCACCCATGACATAGGACAGACAACAAATAGCTAGGATTAATTTCCCGATTTGAAGACACGTATCTGCGATTCCCGTTTCGGGGAGATTATTAGACAGATTTTTTTTATTTATAGCCATTTTTCTTTCCTTGTCGGCTTTTAGTATAGTGTATTTTTTGAAAATAGTAAATGTTTTCTGGTAACCGGAAGATCCCTTGATTTTTGCTTGCGCAAAAAAGGGATGACATAGGGGGATGCACTTCTTCCCCGTCATTCTTTTTCCTGTCATTCCACGCCCATGAAATGGGCGTCCAGGAATCCCGAACAATCAATGCCTTATTTTAACGTTTGTTAGGTTCCCCTTTCTGTGGAAAGGGATCCCTTGATTTTTGCTTGCGCAAAAAAGGAATGACCTGTCCCCCTTAAATATCCAAGTTCAGCACTTCTAGGGCATTTTGTTGAATAAAGTCACGACGGGGTTCTACCACATCCCCCATTAGGCAAGAAAACACCGATTCCGCATCTTCTTGGTGGGTGATTTTCACTTGTAACAAACGCCGGGCATTTGGATCCAACGTCGTTTCCCAAAGTTGTTCAGGGTTCATTTCCCCTAAGCCTTTATATCGGTTAATCGCCACCCCTTTACGCCCTAAAGCAAAAATCGTATCCGTCAGCGAAACTGGCCCATAAATCGGATAGCTTTCTTCCTTAATCTTTAAG